>QMWA01000069.1 GCA_003661385.1 Thermoproteota archaeon
CTGCCTCCTCTCAGCCCAGCGCCCCCTTAAAGTGCTTCACTGCATCCACACGGTGGTCTCAAGCTGGCAGGCTGGGCTAAGCACTTGCAGCCGCCTCTCTAAGATGCTTCAGCTGGCGCTGCCTATCTCAAGCTGCTGACTGCCTTGGCTGCTGTAGCTATGCCTATCAAGCTCACTGCGAGCCCCATAAGCTTCTCAAGCCTCCTCTCCTCTACCTTCTTGACAGAGTATGCTGCTAGCGGAGTTGAGGCCAGTGCTCCTAGGGTTAGGGGTATGGTGAGGCTCCAGCTGGCTACGCTTCTAGAGCTGCCTAAGGCAGTGTACGCCGCTAGAGCAGCTAGACACGTCAGCCCCTCTGCTAGAGCAGCTGTTCCAACTGCCCTCTTCCCCTCGATTCCAGAGAGGAGCTGGCCTCCCACGACTACCGGCCCATAGCCTCCTCCACTCAGCGCCTTGTTGAATGAGCTGAGCAGCCCGAGCGCCACAGTCCTCCTCCATGAGAACCCTGTCTTGCTCCTGTAGCCTGAGAGCATCAGCACCCCCATAGATAGAGCTAGGAGCCCTATGTACAGCTTGATTACAGCAGCTGGTGTGCTCAAAGCCAAGGCTACAGCAGCTACAGACCCTGCTGAGCTGCACGATGCCAGAACAAGAGCTACCCTCGTGTCTCTTGAGCGGCTGCTGAGCTTGATGTTGCCAGCCTTGCTGTGGAGCACACCTCCCACAAGGCCTGTAGCCAGCTCTGACGTGAGGACGGCAGGAACCACTGAATGTGGGCTGAAGCCTAGCAGCAGGAGGGCTGGTGTGAGCGTAGTGCCATACCCCATGCCTAAGGTGGAGTCTATGTACTCACAGAGGAAGGACAAGAGCAGTACAGCTACCTCCCTGGACATGCTCCCCCTAATTACATGTAATTAAAAATAATTACATGTAATTAAGCTGAGCCCGCAGGCTGCTAAAGCCAACACCACAAGGTGCACAGCTGCTGTGCCTTCAGCCGTGCAGAAGGCTTTCCAGCCACTGCACGCCAGCTCCACTGCTCTAGGCTGCACTACCCGCCAGAGCTGAGAGGCGGCGCTGATACCATACCTGTCTGGTGAGCTCAGCACAGCTGGATGAAGCCTGAGCTTCAAGGCGGTTTATCAGGCTCAGATCTACCCTCTGATGCGCCTAGGCCTGCTTCCTCAGCTATAGCATCTCCTGACATGCCTCTAGCCCCTCTACCTCCTCAAGCCTCGAAGGCAGCCTCCAACAGCACCAAACACACCCCTCACATGGAGTAGCTCTCTGGTGCTAGGAAGCAAAGGTTGAAAAGCACACATAGACAAGGCCTGCCATGAGGCTCTGCTATGCTGCTCTGCTAGCACTCATACTGTTATCTGGGTGCATAGGTCAGGTACCAAAGCCTACGCCAACGCCTCTACCCAGCAAGACAACGCCGACAGCGCCAACACCCGGCAATGGGTGTAGGGTCATCGAGGACATAGACTACTATGGTGATGGGAGCTACAAGCACATGCTAGACCTCTATCTCCCTGAGGGCAGTGGGTTTCCTACCTTTGTGTTTGTGCATGGTGGAGCTTGGCATGCTGGTGACAGGAAGCGTATCGCCTTTGTGAGGTTGGCTAGGTCTCTGGCTAGAGACGGTGTAGCCGTGGCTTTGGTGAGCTATAGGCTTGCTCCAGAGGTTACGTGGAGGGAGATGGCTGAGGACATCGCTAAGGCAGTGAAGTGGGTTTCAGAGCACATAGGCGAGTACGGTGGCTCAGGTGTGGTCGTGCTTGGAGGCCACTCAGCTGGAGCACACCTAGCAGCTCTAGTAGCCTTATGTGAGGAGTATGGTGTCAAGGTCAGCGGCCTGATAGCTTGGAGCGGAGTCTACAACATAACTGAGCTCATGCTAGAGGCAGGTGACAAGGGCTTCAAGGAGGCCTTCACAGGGAGCTCAGAGGAGTGGAGGGAAGCCTCCCCCATAGCGTGGGCTTCACCAGGAGACCCTCCAACGCTCGTGCTCTATGGCAGCAGGAACCCTGAGCTCATAGTAAGGCAGTCAAACCACCTGTACAAAGCCCTCAGGAAGGCAGGTGTCCCAGCAGAGCTCAAGGTGCTAGAGGGAGAAACCCACTCCTCAGAGGTCAAGCAGGCAGCATCCAAGGGAGAAGCTTACAAGGTGATCCTGGAGTTCATAAAGGCGCTGCAGCCATAGCAGAAGCTGCAGGGAGGCTGCGAGCTGAAGGCTCAGCTGCTGAGCAGGCTGTGCGCGCAGCCGCCCACAGATAGGCTTTTAAGCTAGGATGCATGCTGTTGTTGGGGTTTGCTTGAGGAAGCTGGGTAGGCTCGTGTGGGTTAAGAGGAGGCTAGGCAGGCTGATTTCCCTGAGGCTCTATAGGAGGAGATATGGGTATGCCAGTGAGGGTGAAGCTGAGGATAACCTCTGAGCACAGGAGCCTGCTGACATCAGGGTACGTGAACAGCGGGTATGAGGTTGACCAGCCTGAGCTTCTAGTCCCCTTGCCGCTAGCTGAGGAGCTTGGGCTATGGGGGCGGGCTTCAGAGGAGTATGCTAGAACCCCCATTGGGATAGGTAGGCTCTATGTCCTCTGTAGGAGAGCTAAGGTCCAGGTCATCACAGGTGATAGGGAGACTCCCCCTGTCCAGGTGTGTGTCGTCGTTTCAGAGTTTGAGAGGGAGGTTCTGATAAGCGACTACCTTGCTGGAGAGCTTGGCATAGCAGTAGAGGACTTCAGGCGTGGGATCTGGAGGTTCAGAGACGAGCCTCTGACGAAGCTCAGGGAGTCTGAGAAGCCACAGTACTGGGTCAGGTAGCGCCCCCGCATCCCTCACCTAGCTCGGCTGCCTCCTAGCTGCTATCACAGCAACTGACACAGCTATCATCGCGTAGCCTGCAAGCTGCTGTGGAGCTGGCTTCTCGCTGAAGAGCAGCAGGGCCAGGGTTGAGGCCACTACAGGCTCCAGTATGGGAACTGTGTTCGCCACCACAGCCTTGACGCTCCCCAGAGCGTAGTTGTAGAGGCCATGCCCGAACACTGTTGGCACCACAGCTAGCGCCACTATGGCAGCCACCACCTCACCTGGATACAGCTTAGCTACCTCCACGCCTATGGCTAAGCAGGCTGCCATAGCTACGAGCGAGGCTGAAGTGTAGACGTAGGATATGTAGCATGTCGTAGGCATCTCTGCTCTGAGCTTCCTGCCAAGCAAGGTGTAAGCTGCCAGGAGCACTGCTGCAGCGACTGCTAGCGCGTCTCCAGCTGAAGCCCTAGTCAACCCGCCCAGCGACGCTAGCGCTATGCCTGCTGTGGCCAGCGTGACACACAGGGCTTCAACTCTGCTGGTCTTCTCACCTAGGGCTAGGGGCGCTGCCAGAGCCACGAAAACTGGGCTGGTGTTCACCAGAAACGTTGCGTTCGCCACTGAGGTCATCTTGACTGACGCGACGAAGGCTATGAAGTGCAGGCCTAGTGCGACGCCAGATGAAGCTAGGGCCTTGGCCTCCCAGCGAGCTGGCTTCCTGAGGGTGCCTAAGGCAGCTGCCCCAGCTAAGACTATCACAGAGGACAGGGCTAGCCTGTAGAACGCCAGAGCAACTGGGTGCACTCCCTTAGCCAGCCTGATGAGGATTGCAGCTGACCCATAGCATACTGAGGCAGCTAGCAGGGCTGCTATGCCCCTAGAGCTCCCTCTCCCTTGGCCCCTCATACCTTATTTCCTCTAAGGGGATCTCCTTGAAGGGCTCTCCCTCAACCATCTCCTCGTAGGCGTGTGCTGCCACCCCCAGGGCTCTGGAGAGGACGAATATTGCTCTGCCAGCCCTCCAGTCGAACCCGAGCTCACAGGCTACAGCTGCCATAGCCCCATCGATGTTCATCGGAAGCCTCCTCCCGGCTTTCTCGAGAGCTCTACCGACCTCTAGCGCAGCCTTGATGTACCCCCTGTCGAGCCCGCACTCTCCAGCTACCTCAAGGAGCCTCTTGACCCTGGGGTCATCTGTGTGGATCTTGTGCCCGAACCCAGGTACTCTCTTGCCTTCAGCTAGCAGCTTGCTGACAGCTTCCTCAGCAGCCTTCTCCAGCCCAACTTCATCTCCCCTGGCCTTGACCTCGTAGAAGAGCTTCATGGCAGCCTCTATGGCCCCACCGTGGTAGCTTCCCATGGCGTTTATCCCGCTGGCAATGGCGTTCTGCAGCCCCACGCCACCTGATGCGACTATCCTGGCAGCTGAGGTGGATGGGCAGAATATGCTGTGGTCACAGCCAGCAACAAGCAAGGCATCTAGTGCTCGCCTCCACTCCCTGGGCGGCAGCTCCCCATTGAACATCAGGTACAGCATCTCCCCATAGCTCACTCTGCCAATCAGCTCATCAAGCCTGTAACCTCGGACAACAACCTTGTTCCTCTCAACATACGAGATCTTGGTCCTCCAGATCAACTAGGACACCACACCCCATGCAGCCATCAAGCTAAAAACCTTCAGCTAGCATGGAGCAGACGACAGCTGAAGCCAGCTAGCTCTAGCAGCCCGTCTACCTAGAGCCTGAGCTCCAGCCGCATGCGAGGCTGAGGCTCAGCCTACTGCTGAGCTAGAAGCCACCTTCCTCTCCCCGTATGCTTCTCTCCCTCCCACACAGCCTTCCTCTTGAACTCCAGCATGTTGAGCGCCAGGTAAGCTGCTGTCTCAGTTGTCTCAGCTTCCCTCGCTACAGCATCTAGGTCTTCGAGCTGAACCTCCCTCCCACCTCTCCTAGCTAAGATCTCGTCTGCTACTCTAGAAGCGTCTTCAGCTGCCCTACAGTACTCCAGGAGAAGCCCTGGCACATCAGAGCCCTCAAGAAGCTCTAGCACAAGCCTACCGCTCGCATAGAAGTTCACAGGCATCCTCATCACACGGTCAGCAGCCTGAGATCCAGGCTGAAGCCTCATGAAGAGCCCTGAGCCAAAGAGGTCGCCCTCAAGCTCAGCGTACCTGAAGTCCAGGACATTAAAAGCCTCCCTCCTCTCCCTGTCATAGATCGTCCAGAAGCCAGGTGACCCAAATATCAGGTCTCCATCGCAGGCCTTCTCGAGGCCTCTAGCAGGGACAACCCTACACTCCCTGCCAGTACAGAGCTCAACCTCAGGCCAAGCTCCCTTAGAAACCCACCTCACCCTCCCAGCAACACACAGGAGAAGCACAAGCAAAGCAACCACAACACACCCCTGCCACGCCAGCGTATAAAAGCATGGGTAGAGAGCCAGCAGCCTAGTTCACAGGCATCTAGCGCCCACACAGCCTCCTCTGCTCGCTCCCCTCAGCGGGTACTTGCCTCATGGCAGGGGAGCTGTGTGCTCTATGCTATGGAGAGCAGGCGGCGTGGAAGCCTAGGTCTGGATGCACTTGCTACAGCAGGCTGTGTGGCTGCTTCAACACGACAGCCTGGTGGCTGGGTGGCACCTATGCAGCGTAGCGTACTGGTGTTTCATCGTGGTTTAGAGGGCCTGCTGGCAGGCTACCTCGTCACCTCATACCTGCTTATCTCCTCGTATAGCTGTCTTGCTCTCCTGTTCTTCTCGAAGTGCTCTCTTATAGGGCTTATGAGCTGGTCTATGTACCTTGTGACCGCGTTCTTGAGGTCTAGTGGGTGCAGCTTCCCCTCAACATAGTCCCTTTCTAGCTGAGTGTAGCTCTCGTACTCTACGTCGCCGCCGTACTTGCTTGGCCTCTCAACCAGCATCTTGGGGAATGCTCTGAAGACTATGTGCTTAGCGTAGTCTAGGATCGGGTTCCACTCGACCTGCCTTGGGGGGCAGTATGCCCTCCTTATCTTCTCAGCTATGAGCTCAGGTGGGTCATGTACGTATATGCATGTCTGAGGCTTGCTCTTGCTCATCTTCGAGCTTATAGCTATGTCGATGTCAACGTCCTCATCGTAGCCCTCTGGGGTCTTAGCTCCCTCTAGCCCGAGGAGCATGTGGTGGCTTACCACAACAGGCTTCCACAACCCTATCTTCGGCCCAACCTCGCGTGCAAGCATGTTCACTCTACGCTGGTCTAGGCCTAGCTGAGTCATGTCACATTCAAGCTGGAATATGTCAGCACACTGCATCATCGGGTAGAGGAGCTGAGCTGTCTCCTTCATCTCCCCCTCCTTCCTCCCCATTATAGTGAGGCACCTGAACGCCCTCTTTAGCGTAGTGTGCTTTGCTATCAGCACAACCTTCCTCCAGTACTCGCTGCTGTCAACCAGCTCGCTTGCCCAAACGAACTCCACCTTGTCCACGTCGACGCCAGCTGCCTTCCAGACCTCAATGAAGTACTCTCCTACGAGCCTTATCTTCTCCAGGTCTCCCCCCATCTTGTTGTTGATCCAGGCATGCCAGTCTGCTAGCAGGATCTTGAACCTCACGCCAGCCTTAAGCAGGTCTCTGAGCAGGAGAGGCCTGTAGACCCCGAATGGCAGGTGAGCTAGCCCAGATGGCTCAAAGCCATCGTATGCAACAGGGCTAGGCTTCTCCTCAAGCAGCCTCGCCAGCTCCTCCTCTGTGACGATCTCCTCAGCAATCCCCTTGATCAGCTTCAGCCTCTCCTCAACCAGCATACATAAGCCCTCCAGCAGGTAGCTCATAAACTTGAGCAAAAACTTTATCCCCATCAAAGCCTAGGCTGCTGGTGCTAGCTTGAAGTACAGGCTGATGGACCTGCTGGCATGCCCAATCGACAAGACCTTCCCCCTGAAGCTCATAGTCTTAAGGGAGTCTGAGGCCAGCGTCCACAGCGCAGCTGGAGGCCCATGCGAGCTCTACTGCGGTCGCCTAGCCAGGGAGGTGAAGCCCAGCGACACCCCAGAGGCCCTAGGCTGCAGCACCTGCATGAAAACCGAGGTAGAGGAGGGGGTGCTATACTGCACCACATGCAGCAGGTGGTACCCCATCTTAGAGGGGATCCCCAGGCTGCTCCCAGACCAGCTGAGAGACAGGGAGGAGGACCTCAAGTTCCTCAGGAGGTTCAAGGACAGGCTGCCACGTGAAGTCGTGGAGGAAGGCAGGCCCTACAACCTAAGTGGGGGCAAAGAAAAGCCACAACGGTGAGGAAGCTTGTAAACCTGGTGCTGGCCCAGCTAAAACATGGAGAGGAGCTGGCTTTAAGCTTTAGTCTAGGGCATGGGGCTGGAGCGAGGATAAAGAGCACCCACTCTGATAGCAGAGCCAGCGTAGCTGCCACTCAGCCGGGTGTAGCTGCATGCCCGCTAACTCTCCACTCGTAGCTAGCATGCTGCTATCAGCACTACCAGCAGGAAGCAGCTGCTAGCCCCCTTCACCCAACTCGTGCTAGGTGCAGCTGCAGTACACTGCTAGCAGGCTCCTAGGGATAAGGCCCCTGCCATCTGCCTTAAGCAGCCTGACCAACCCGGCGTACACCAGCGAGGAGGCCAGGAAGGCTGCTGCCTCCAGGAGCCTCCAGCCAAGAGCGTGGAGGAGAGCTAAGCCACCAGCTAAGGCCACATGTGATGGGAAGAAGAGCCTCTTGAGGAGCTTAGCTAGCCTCGCATGAGCTGCTTCAGCCTGCGTTTATAAGCAGGTGGGCACCCAGGATCAAGGTGGTAGAGTGGGCTTCAAGAACGACATATGGAGGCTTCCAGAGAACCTCCTCAGCTCATATGAGGCAGCCTTAGAGCTCGACCTGGAGGAGTACAGTGGTAGAGTGCTCTTCACAGGGGTTGGGGGGTCTGGGATAGTTGGGGGGATCCTGAGAGACTGGGGGCTTGCTTCAGAGAAGCTTGAGGCCTACACCTGGAGGGGCTTCAGCCTACCATACCACGTGAGGGACATGATTGTTGCAGCGGTAAGCTATAGTGGCTGGACAGCTGAAACACTGTCCTCCTTCAGGGAGGCTTTGAGGAGAGGCTTGAGGGCGCTAGCTGTGACCTCAGGAGGCCGCCTAGAGGAGCTCGCTAGGGAGGCTAAGGCTCCAGTCATCAAGGTCCCTGGGGGGATGCAGCCTAGAGCTGCACTAGCCCACATGCTAGGAGGCCTGCTTGGAGCACTAGACTCCATGATGAAGCTCAACGCCAAGGGGGAGGTGGAGGAGGCCTCCAAGCTGCTGAGGGAGCTCAGAGAGGAGTGGAGCAGAGGAGAGCTCGATAAGGCAGCTGAGCTGGCCTTGAAGGGCATCCCCCTAGTCTACGGGTTCCTCTACATGAGGAGTGCTGCAGCCAGGATCAAAAGCCAGATCAATGA
>QMWA01000070.1 GCA_003661385.1 Thermoproteota archaeon
ATCCTCCACTCCCCCCTCTCCTCTGCCCCAATCTACTCTGACATAGTCTCCATGTACAGGTATAGGCCTCCACTCCAGCATGCTGAGGTCCCATACAGAGACTACATGCTAGAGTACCCTCCTGCTGTCGGAGCCCTCATCTACCTGGCCTCGCTGAGCAGAAGCCTCCTCCTCTACTGCCTGGTGCACTTCCTTGCAATGGCGCCGTTCGCATACCTGCTTGGCCTCATGCTTGAGAGGCTTAAGCCAGACGTGAGCCCAGGCTACCTGCTAGCTGGAGGCTGCCTCCTGGTCTACGGCTACTACAACTGGGATGTCCCAGCTGTGGCCCTGCTGCTGGCTTACATGCACTACAGGGGGGGAAGCTGGTGGAAGAGCGGGCTGACGCTAGGGGCAGCTAGCCTCTTCAAGCTCTACCCGATATACGCTGTGGCAGCTGAGCTGAGGGAGAGGAGGCTGAAGTCAGCTGCCCTAGCCATAGCCCTCGCAGCGCTCACGCTTCCACTGTGGCACATGTGCAAGGCAGACGAGTACCACTGGCGCTGGTGGATTGAGGACAGCTGGATGCTCTGGGTCCTCCCAAACACCCCAAGCGGCATAAGGACAGCGAACTACCTGAGCCTAGCTGGCTCAGCTCTGGCCTTCACCCTAGCCCTCCTGGGGAAGGTGAACGAGCTCCAGCTCTTCACCCTCCTATTCCTAACCCAGAAGGTCCATACACCACAGTTCAACATAGCTACAGCAGCTCTGGCAGCAGTCTACTCAGCAAACATCCAACTGCTAGTAGCTGAAGACCTGTGCAACACCATGATAATACTCACATGGCACGCTGTAGAGGACCCACTAGCCCCCCTCTCGCTCCCACAGCTGTTCAGCTTAGCTAGGCAAGCTCTGCTAGCCCTGCTTGCAGCAGGATTGAGGCCAACAGGCATGTGGAAGCTAGCTCCCCTAGCCATGTCAGCAGCAACCCTAGCCACCCTCCCATACCCTAATGCCCCCGTGTTCGACGAGCTCTACTACACTCAGGCAGCAGCATCAATCCTAAAATCCTGGAGAGACCCCAACGTGGAGCACCCTCCGCTAGCTAAGCTGATGATAGCAGCTGGAGCTCTAATAGCCCAAGAGACCTGGGCCCTCAGGCTCATCCCAGCGCTGGTGTCGATGGCAGCTGGAGCTTTGGGGCTACACCTCCTCTCAAGGAGGTACAAGGCTGACTTCACGGCAGCATACCTCATAGCCTACGGAGACCTCCTGTACTGGACCTTCACGAGGTCAGCTATGCTAGACGCCCCTGCAGCAAGCCTGATGCTCCTCTCGCTAGGCCTCCTGGAGGCTGGCTCACTGCTGTGGCCAGCTGCCTTAGCTGCATCGCTCTGCTGCAAGCTCTCCACAGCAGTGCCTGCTGCAGCCTACCTAGCAGCTAGGCGCCGCAAGCCCAGCCTAGGAGAGGCCACGGTGGCTGCAGCCAGCTTAGCTGCAGCAGCTCTCCTGAGCTCGCTGCTGCACTGCAAGCCTCCACACAAGGACATAGCTGACATGCTGGCAGCACACGCTTGCACAAGCTTCTCAAGGTGGGAGCTGAAGCTCATGGGCTGCAAGCCTCCACTAGACTGGCTTTTAACTCCGCCCTGGGCTGCTGAGAGCTACCTCAAGCTCAGGGCGCACGGCAGGCTCCTATACGACTTCAGAGAGGCCATATCCCCGCTGACATCTCTGCTCATAGCATACTCCATAGCAGCACTCAAGCTGGACCACAGCATAGCCCCCCTGTCAGCTGCGTCAGCAGCAACCCTAGCAGCCTACACCCTAGCTGCGCTAGCCATGAGGCCAACCTACACGCACTACGTCCTCCCACTGGTTCCGCTAGCAGCTATACCAGCAGCAAGGAGCAGGAGGGCGAGGGAGCTAGCCTACATCCAGCTGCTGCTGCTCACAGCAGCCTTCCCGATCAAACATGTGCACTGAGCTCACAACACTTATTAACCACGAGAGTAAGCGTAGGCTGTGGTTGGCTTGGCATCTGAAAGGGAGAGGATCGCTGAGCTCCTGAGGAAGCTGGAGGAGAGGTACAGGAGAGGAGAGATAAGCTACGAGACGTACATGGAGCTCAGGAGGAAGTACGAGGCCAAGCTCAGGGCTCCGGCAGCTGCTCCGCCGCCTCCAGCTCCAGCTGCTCCTCCAGCCTATGCTCCTGCACGCGGGATCGGAGACTACTTCACGAGGGCGTGGGAGATAGCAAAGACCCACTATGTGCTCTTCGTCCCCATGGTCATAGCAGCTTTCGTCTCGCTGATATACTCCATCCTGGTTGTAGGCTCCATATTCGCTGCAATAACAGGCTTCACTCCACTAGGCCCAAGAGGCCCTGTGATGCCTGGCTTAAGGTGGATTGCTGGCATAGCAGCCGGCGGCATCATCGTAGCGGTGGTCACAATAGTGCTAGAGGGCTGGTGCATAGCACTAGTGAAGGAGTACATGGAGGGGCGTGTCCCAGACTTGTCCACCAGCTTCTCGTACACGATATCCAGGGCTCTGCCTCTAGTCGCTGTCTCTCTTGTAGTGGCGCTTGCAGTCGGCATAGGCCTTATGCTCTGCGTGATACCTGGCATAGTCCTGGCAGTGCTCCTCGCTCTAGCCCCTCAGGCTGTCATAGTGGATGGCATGGGCGTCTTGGACTCGATAGGGAAGAGCTTCGACATAGGGAAGAGGAACTTCTTCGAGCTCCTGATAATCCTCATAGTGGTCATAGTTGTGGCTGCCATACTATCGATGATACCGAAGATCGGAGGCTTCCTAGCCACGCTCTCAATGGCATACTTCGCTGCAGTACTCACACTATACTACTATGACAAGAGGTAACCTCCACCCAACTTTTATTAGGGGGTGATCCAGCTGAGGAGGCGGGAGAAGCCCAGCCTCCTGCCACTGGCTTTTTCAGCCCTGCTGATAGCAGGTGCCCTGGCAGTCCCAGTCAAGGAGGGGCAGAGGAAGCTGCCTTTCACGCTCATAAGGTGCCCCTACAGGATGCTCACAGGGAAGCCCTGCCCACTCTGTGGTGGAACCAGGAGCTTCATCCACGCAGCACACCTTCACTTCAAGGATTCAGTTGAGCTGAACCCTCTTGGCACCATAGCTTTCCTGCTTGTCGCAGCGAACATACCCTACCAGCTTGCGAAGCAGCTGAGGTATAGGTGGGGGCGCTGGGATTCGAACCCAGGATCTCCGGCTCCCAAGGCCGGCGTCTTAACCAAGCTAGACCACGCCCCCCAGGAGGCCTAGAGCACCAGCTCCTATAAACTTTTGCACCCGCCATCTAGAGCGCTGAGAGGACTAGAGCCTCCACTGCACCAACTATGGCCCCTATGGCAGCGTCATTCAGCGAGATGTAAGCCAGCTCCCTGCCTATGACCTCCTTGAATATCATGTCCAGCTCCCTGCTGCTCACCTCACTCATCTTCCTGGATATGAGGCTCCTCACATCTATCCTGCCCTCCATCCACTTGACCACCTTGGACGCTGCAGCTGATGACACTGAAGCTGCAAGCCGAGAGAGCACCTTGCCAACTACAGGCAGCGCCGCAAGCTTCTCCTCCAAAGCATCCCTTATGGCCTCCTCCTGAGCTCTCCTGATGGCCTCCAGGATGTCCTTGTCTGAGAGTATCCTCCTTGAAGTGACTTCAGCAGTCCTCTCAATCAGCTCCCTCCTCCTCTTCGGTATGACCCCCTGAAGCGTGACTGGCCCTACCTTGACTGGGTCAGCTGGGTGGAAGAGCATCCATATCGCTAGCCTGTTAGCTGTGTAGCCTATTAGAGCCCCGAAGGCTGAGCTCAGGAGGATGTGGAGGAGGAGCGTCATGCCCACCCCCTAGCAGCCTCCAAGCTGAGGACTGAGCCAGCAGCTGCCCCAGCTGCCACGACAGCTGAGATCGACGGGAGCTTCACAGCTGCCTCACTCCAGCTTGAGACGAGGCTCACCAGCCCGAGCCTGCTGAGAGGCATGTTGAGGACCACCACAAGCGCCACTACGCCCATCGCTACGCCAGCAGCTGCTGAGAGCCACTTCGCGAGCCCAATCCTCCTTCTCCTCCCAGCCTCAGAGGATGCAGCGAGGAGCGCAGCTGAGGTGAAGCTGGAAGCCCAGGCTGCCAGGAGCTCTAGGACCTCGTAGCCGCTAGCCCATGCTAGCAGCAGGTATGCTGTCACACACACCGCTATGGCTACCCCAGCAGCTAGCCTAGCTGCCCCCATGCTCAGCCCTCTTCACTCTCTTCACGAACCTCGACCTCCTGAGGACTAGGAGCCTTGAGAGCCCCTCTGGGACCTCAACCACCCCGCAGCTGAATATCCCAGCAACCTTCCTCTCGAAGAGCTCTCCTGTGACATCTGGCTTGAAGACGAGCCTGCCTATCCCAACGAAGACTATAGGCCTATCGCTCTCCTCTAGGAGCTCAGCGTCGACCTCCAGGTGCTCTATGTCCCTCATGAACACTGCTCCAGTCTTCTCGAGGGCGACCCCGACCTCCTTCAGCATCCCCCCTATAGCCGAGAGCGCCTTGCTCTGTGCTTCAGCTAAGGCGAGGTATAGCCTGAACGCCTGGTTCGTTATCTCGCCTATGCTCTTGCCAGTGAGCTTAGCTAGCTCGCTTATCCTGCTGTATACCTCCCGGCTGACACCTTTGATAGTGACAGCTCCCTTGTCACCGCCCACACCAGTCACCCAAGTACAACCGGTATTACCGGTTGTACTTAAGTGCTCCGTCAAGCCCTAGCCTAAGCTCATCCAGCAGCCCCCCAGCAGCTTACAAGCTGAACCCACTGTAGATCCAGGAGATAAGCCTAGCAGAGCAGCATAGGCCCCTACTCTCCCATGACCTGGACTATGACCCTCCTTCTCCTCGGCCTAGTGTCCAGCTCGATGAAGACAAGCTGCTGCCACGTCCCCAGGGGGAGCTTTGAGTCCACTACTGGTATGGTGTAGTCTGCCTTGAGGAACGAGGCCCTGACATGAGAGTGCCCGTTGTAGTCCCCCCAGGTCTTGTGGTGCTCGTACTCTATGCCCTTTGGGAAAAGCCTCTCCAAGGCTGCTGGTATGTCCTTCTTGAGCCCAGGCTCATACTCCATGGTGGTCACAGCGCAAGTCGAGCCTACAGCGAACACGACTGCTATGCCGTTCCTCACACCTGACTCCGAGACCACATCCTGTACCCTCTGTGTTATGTCTATGATGTCCACCTCGCCCCTGGTCTGAAGCTCTATCTCAGCTGTATACACCTTCAACCCAATCACCTAGAGGAGCTTCCTGACCAAGGCTAGGAGCTTGGGGTGTGCTACTATCTTCCCTGCAGCCACCCTGTAGTTCCCTCTGGAGAGCTCAACCAGGTCATCTCCCCTCCAGACCCTGGCCAGGTAGTTCATCTCATCGTCGCTGAGCTTCTCAGCGAACCTCCTGACCTTAAGTATCCTCTCAAGCCTCTTGCCATGTGTGCTCCACCACATGCTCTCATACTCCCTGAGGAGCCTGAGATCTCCCTCGTGCAGGGCTTTAGCTATGGCCTGGCCTGCTAGCTTGCCAGCTGTCATCGCCTCGTAGACTCCACCTCCATGGAGGGGGTTCACCTGCCTAGCTGCATCGCCTACCACCAGCAGGTTGTCTTTGACGAGCTGCTTGAGGAAGCCTCCTACGGGAACGCAGCCGACGTTCACCTCCAGTATGCTCCCCCTCCTGAGCTCTGGCCTGCTCTGGATGAACTTGTCCAGCAGGAGCTTAGCCTGCTCCTCCAGGTGCCCTCCTATCCCTATCCCGACGTTAGCTCTGTCTTCGTCCTTTGGGAAGACCCATATGTAGCCTCTTGGAGCTATCTTGTTCCCCATGTACATGTGGATGAGGTCAGGGTCCTCTATGCTTATGCCAGCCATCTCATACTCGAAGCAGGAGTCCAGGTCGCTTGGCTTAAGCCTCGTATCCAAGCCAGCTTGCCTGGCTATCTGAGACTCCACCCCGTCAGCTGCCACAACCACCTTGCACCTGACCTCAGCTTCCCTGCCATCATGCCGCCTGACCTTGACCCCAGCAGGCCTCCCAGACTCGAGCTTCAGCCTCGCATACGCCCCTGCCTCGACGTGTGCTCCAGCTCTAGCAGCCTCTGCAGCGAGGTGCTTGTCGAACATCTTCCTCTCTATGATGTAGCCCATGACCTCACTGAATCTCGCCTTCACTGGAGTGCCATCTGGAGCGTAGACTGCAAACCCGTATATCTCCCTGTTGATGAACCTGGGGTCAGCTGGGATGCTGAGCTCCCTGAAAGCTCTTATTCCAAGCCCCTCCCCACACCTCTTAGGGGTCCCTATCTCGAGGCTCTTGTCCAGGAGGAGCACGCTGAGCCCAGCTTCAGCAGCGTACCTGGCTGCCATGGAGCCGGCTGGCCCAGCTCCAACCACCACAACGTCGTAGTCAGCCACGCCTACCACCCACTATAGGCGATGGGAGCGCTGTTGGGCATACCCTGACGCAGAGCATGCAGCCACTACACTTCTCAAGGTCTATGTCAGCGCCATCCTGCATCTCAACTGCCCCAGTTGGGCACACAGCTACGCACCCACCGCAGCCATAGCAGCCCTCTACCCTCAAGCTTGCACCACGGTACCTACCTCAAGCTGTTTAAAAGCCTGAGTGCTCTGGGAGGTGATGGAGCTAGCTGACATCTACTCCACGCTGGAGGGCCCTAGGAGGCTCATCCTAGTGGTGCACTGCAGGGAGCTCCCTGACTTAGAGCCTCTGCTCGCTGAGGCAGCATGCTCACTCAGCTCTGGCAGGCTTGTCATAGCCAGGTGCCTGGATGAGGGCAGGTACATCAGCACTGTGAGCCCAAGGTACCTGAAGTCCAGGGCTGGCAGGCTCCACCTCAAGCTGCTATCAGAGCTCAAGCCCGACATCACCGTGGAGCTCCACTCCTATAGCCCGAGAGCAGCTCCAGCCTTGACCAGCCCATGGAGGAGGCTTGCCCCACCCCTGGTAGAGCTTGAGGCAGGCCTGCTCCTGGGGTCTGTCCCACCTCCCCTAGCTTCACCGCTCAGGCTGCAGGGCATCTCCCTGCTCCTCCCCAGGGTCTACCTGACCCTAGAGGTCGAGAGAGGCTCCAACAGAGCCTTGGAGGCTGCAGCCAGGGTCATGAGGCAGGCTGCCACATGCTCCAGCGGCTTGGAGCTCATCTACTGGCTCTTCAAGCTTTACCCGAGGCAGCTAGCTAAGGCAGCTAGGAGGTTCTCCAGGTACTACATGAAGGCTGCTAGAGCAGCTAGGACAGCTAGGTTGACGAGGCTGTGAGCTGCAGCAACTGGGGCTACAGCCCTCACAGTGCTCATGGAGAGAGCCCTCCTGGTTGAGATGGCTGAGAACAGGCTGTGGAGCAGAGCCTTAGCTGCAGCTGAGGCAGCTATAGCGTAAGCCCATGCTCCAGCCAGCACAGCCACCAAAGCAGCAGCAGCGCTCTCACCTAGCCCAAAATCCAGCCCACATGTGAAGCCAGCTAGCCCAGCTTCAGCAGGGTCTCTGGGAGAGGCGAGGAGGGCAGCCCTAGCCTTAGCAAGCTCCTCCACTACTGGGGCGTATAAGGCCATGAGAGCTGCCAGCCCTAGAGCAGCTGTGCTCCTGAGGAGGAGCACCACAGGGACTTCAGCTGCAGCAGCTAAAGCCACTGCTAGAGCCCCACCGGCAGCTGCCTTAGCAGCCACCCTAGGCGACCCTGAGATGAGGGGCTCTGCTGCAGCTCCGGTAGCAGCTAGGAGCTCACATGCCACGAGAGCTGACGCCCCAGCCAGAGAGGCTGTGAAGGCAGCGTAAGGCAGGAGGTCCCGTGGGCTGTACGCGACACCTGACGCTATGTTCACAAGAAGCGGGACGTGGAAGAGCTTGCTCAGCACGCCCAGCGCCCTGCCAGCCAGCGCTGCAACGGGGTTTGCTCTCAGCGAGACTGGAGCTATGTTCGCTACCACAACTCCCCCCACCAGGAAGGAGTAGAGGACATTGGCTTCCCTGGAGTCCTTTGAGAAAGCTGATATCGCTACTCCTATGCTTGAGACAGCCAGCCCGAAGAGGGCCTCCAGGGCAGCTAAAGTAGCCTTCCCCCTCATCTCGACTCCCATGGCGCCCAGCAGAGCCATCCAAGCGAGGAAGAGGCCAGCTGATGCCATGGTGTACGTCAGGGCCTTCCCAGCTACTA
>QMWA01000071.1 GCA_003661385.1 Thermoproteota archaeon
CAGCCTGCTGAGCCTGAGATAAGCTTAAGCTCGCTGGAGTCTTGTACTCCCACCTGCTCCACGGCATCCGACCTGCTGCCGGGTCATCGCAATCCAGCAGGTCTTCACCACAGGTTAAGCCGTCACACCGTACTTATAAGCTTTTCGTATGGGTGCCGTACGCATAGAGAGGGCTCCATGCTGCAAAATATTGGGTTGTCACGCTGGCTGGTAGCTTACCAGCAGCATCACGGTCTTTCCGCTAGGTGACTCCACCACAACCTTGATTGGAATAGGCACATCTCTCGAGATCCAGTATCTTGAAGTCACGCCCTCGCTTCTGCACTCGTAGACCTCACATGTGAACGTGCCAGCTGGAACCTTCACCGTCTCATGTCCTATGAACACGAGCTCTGCTCCAGGACGCTTCTCAGCAGCAGCGAATATGGTGCTGTTGCTGAACTGGTAGCATGGCATCTCCATTTCCATCTGCCCAGCCTTAACATACATCTTCACACACTCCAACGTCGCTTTGCTCACGTACATTATGAGCGTAGTCTCCCTCCCATACATCTCGCTTACTATGGTTATAGCCCAGCAGTCTCTCCCGTCAACAACCTTAGACTCAACCTTGTAGCGCTGCGTGATCTCCATGCGTTCTCCCTGAGCTGTCGTGATGATCAGCTTGTAGCTGAACGACTTCACGTTAGCAAGCCCGAACAGCTGCTCGAAGCCTATGCTCGGGGTGGCCTCAGCTGTCGGCGTTGGAGACCTAGGCGTCGCTATCGGGCTCTGTGCTGTCGGCGTTGGAGGCTTAGGTGTCCTCCTTGGTCTAGGAGATCTGGTAGGTGGAGGAGACGACTTAGGAGGCCTAGGAGGCCTAGGAGAAGGCCTAGGAGGCTTAGGCTTGGTCGGCGTAACCGTGTGTGTTGGAGCAGGTGTTGGAGCAGGCTTTCCACCTCTCCTCAAGTATAGTAGCCCACCTATAGCAACTATGGCGATGAGGACTACAGCAAGTGCTACTGGAAGCCAGGGCCTGCGGGGTGCAGAGGGAGGTGAAGGAGGTGGTGGCGGTGCAGCCTGCAGCTGCTTCAGGTACTTCTGCTTAAGTTCCCTATATGTCGCCTCACTTATCCTCCCCTCAGCCAGAGCTTCATCAAGCTTCCTAAGCTTCTCCTCGATGCTGCTCTCAGGCAAGATACTCCCCCATAATGCTTGTGCAAGCCCTGTAAATAAGGGTTGTGGAGCCCCAGTCTATCCATCCGCAGCACAGGAGGGAGGCTGCAGCTAGCTGGATGGGAGCCTCTCCTCCCTGCCTGCTCGCCCATAGGCTGAGCTGAACTTCCTCAGGGTGCTTTGAGCTTCATGAGCTCCCTGATGGCTGTGTAGAGGGTGTATATCAGCTTAGAGCTCTCTGCGGTGTAGGCTGAGGCCTTCTCCCTGAGGCGCCTGGTGTAGTGAGGCCACTTCTCCCACCCCCTCTCCTCTAGGATCTGGGATGCTCTAGTGAGCTCGCTCCAAACCTCCTTCAGTGGCACTTCTCTGCTCCACCCTAGGGCGCTCAGGAGCTCTTCAAGTGGCGCAGCTGGCACACCTAGCACCGACTTAGCTAGGGAGGAGAGGTCAGCTACCTTCTCATCTCTCACCAGCCCCTCTATGACGTAGGCTGCTGACCTGAGCTCTAGGCCTTTTAAGCCTTCTAGTAGCTGGCTGGTGCTGTAGGCTACTATGGTGAAGCCCTGGTTGACCAGCCGCTCAAGCTTCTGCCCTGCTTCACCCCAGCCTGCTACCTCAAGCAGCTCCTTCACTATGAAGTCTACCAGAGCCTCTTCGCCGTCGTAGACTGCTAGGAAGCCTATCCTAGCTGCCCCGAACTCGAATGACAGCAGGTCCACTGCAGCTAGCCTGAGAGCTCTAGATGGCTTCGGTATAGCCAGCTCGCGTCCAGCCAGCTTGACCCTAATCCTCTGAGCTGCCAGCATGTAGTCCACTGCCCTCCTAGCATACCTCTTAGCTAGATCCCACCTAGCACCACTTGACACCAGCTGGTAGTGAGCTTGGTCATCAACCTGCTTCAGCAGCACCTCGACAATGGGGTTTGGCTCAAGCTCCTCAGCAAGCCTGCTGGCCTCAAGCCAGTCTAGGGACTCGAGGAGGCCTGCTGAGCTAGGCTCATGGACCCCCATGACCTTCCTGTCACCCACGTTATGCACCTCATACTTGAAGAGCTCAAGTGGGAGGTTGAGCTTCAGCCTCAAAGCTATCATGAGAAATGCTAGCCCAACTCTAAGCCACTCAAGGTCTTCACTTGGCTCAAGCTCGTAGACAGCTCCATAGGTGAAGTCCCTGTACGCTCCTGCAGTCAAGGCTGTCACTGGGATGCTCTTAGACTCCCTGATGAAGTACGTCCTGCCCTCAGCCTCGATTGCCCTGTACTCTGGGGCTAGAAGCCTCCAGTAAACCCTGTTAGGGACCTTAAGGTACCTGCCGAAGCCGCGAGCTGGAGGCTCAACCACGCATATGACCTCTGAGAACAGCCTCCCACCATAGTAGTCTCCAAGGAAGTCTGGGCTCTCACCCCACTCAGCCTTAGCCTTCTCATACTCCTCAAGCGCCTGAGCGAATGCATCTACTTCCCTGAGCCTCCTATAGCTGAGCTTAGCCTCCTCCACCCCAGTGACAACCCTGCCCTTCCTCCTGTACCCGACTACTATAGCGTCCTCAGAGTAGTCTAAGCACCCCATCTGAAACCTCTCAACCATGTCACAGTACCCTATGTCCTCTAGGTAGGCTCCTGAGTCTAGCATGAGCCTCTTCAGCCCATATGGAGGCCCATACTCGTAGAAGCTCATGTTCCTCCAGGCTCTCCTCCCAGCTTCAGTGAGCTTACCTCCCTCAGCCAGCTTAAGCTCCTCGAGGAGCTCAAGCTCCTCTCTCGTGAGCATGCCACGCAGGTGCCTTGACATGAGCTTGTAGAGCCCCTCGAAGAGCGTGGAGTACTTGTTCCCTGGGTTGAGGACAGCAGCCTCAAGGCTTAAGCTAGTCCACTCCCTGAGAGCACCAGCTCCACGGGAGAGCAGCTCCCTATCCCATGGCGTGTAGGGGAGGATCACAGTCTCGGTGTAGGGGAGCTCAGGCCTCCTACCCTTACGCCCCTCACGCTGCCTGAACTCCCTGACAGACTCAGGGAGCCCAAGGTGCACAACCCTGATGACAAGCCCTATGTCAATCCCCTGAGCAAGCGTCCTAGGGCTCACCACAACCTTAACCCTCCCCTCTCTAGCAGCCTTCTCTATCTCAGCTCTCTCAGCCTTAGAGACAAGGTGGTGGTGTGCCTTGACCAAGCCAGCTAGCTCAGGCCACCTGCTCCTAACCCTCCTACAGACCTCCTCAGCTCCCCTGATGCTCCTGGTGAACACCAGGGTAACGCCCTCGTCCCTGGCATAGGATGCCACCACCTCGCTGTAGTCCACGGCAGGAGCAGGAAGCTCGCAGCCAGCTGCCTTCAAGGCAAGGTAAACCCTGTAGGCGTTCTCCTTGAACCTCCCGTAGTCCTCTAAGGCCTCTCTTATGTCAGTGGGAGCCCTGCCTGCATGCTTTCTAGCTTCAAGCCAGAGAGCCTTGAGGTCCTTTCCCAGGACAACATATGTCCTGTTCTCGACGCTGAATGGCTTGCCCTCAACAACCCTGGTCTCTAAGCCGTTAATGTCGCTGAGTGCTCTAGCAGCCTCCCTTGGGTTCCCTAGGGTGGCTGTGAGCAAGGCGACCTGGAACTTCAAGCCCCAGAGCTTCATCAGCCTCAGCATGGAGAGCATGAGGGAGGCCTCCCTAGGCCCATAGAAGTCGAACTCGTCGACCACGATGAGCCCAGCCTTCTGGCAGAAGCCGTAGAGCAGCTTGCTGCCTCCTGAAGCCCACCTCTTCAGCTCAGCCATCAGGAAAGCAGGGTTGGTGGCTATGATGTCCATGGTAGCAAGGTAGCTGCCTAGGCCACGGCCATGCCTCCTCGCAAGCTCCCTCCTCCTAACAGAGTCCAGTGCCTCAACCCTAAGCCCGAGAGCCATGGAGTAGCTCCTAAGCCTCTCAACCTGGTCGTTAGCCAAGGCTAAGGTAGGGTAGATGGCTAAAGCCCTAACCTTGTTCAGATAGCAGTAAAGGAACCAGGCTTCAGTCTTACCGCTGCCAGACCCAGAGACCAGAACCAGGTTCCCCCCGCTCTCAAGAGCCTCAAGAGCCTCAGCCTGATGCCTATATAGCTTAGCTCCAGCGATAGCCCTCCCCCGCTCACACCCAGCTAGCTTAGGAGCTAAGTCCAGGAACCTCACATCAGAGAGCTCAGGCCTACACCCAGGCGAGCTGAACGAGTAAAACTCGTAGCCAAGCCTCCTGAGCACTCTACTGGAGTCCAGGACCCTCAGAGAAGGCACCTCAGGCTAGCAGCCTAAGGCCAGCTGAAGCCAGCCAAAAAGCTTAGGGTCTCAACCCAGCTACCAGCTAACCGGCAGCTGAGCCGAGACAGCAGCAGTAGTTGTTCACGGTGTCCTCCTCTGGGTAAGCTGGCTCCAGGTATGCATGCACTATAAGCCTACACACTAAGCCTGGCTCAATTGACGTCACTATGCTCGCGCTGGATACGGCCTCTACACACTGCCCAGGCAGAAGCATACCCAGCGTCCTTGCTGGTAGCTGGATGACCCCCATGCCAGGGATGTCTACTTCAAATGTGACTGTGACTGAAGCGTCAACAGCTCCTCCTGTATTACAGACTTCTGCATGTGCTTCAATGAGCCACTCGTTCTCTCTCACTGGCTGCACAAGCAGGGTGCACCAGGTGACGTTGATGTCAGGTAGGCTCTCATGGGCTACTATGCTGTAGCTGTCTACTCCAGGGTCATCTACGTCCCCGTTACTGTTTACATCAAGCCACTCCACTATAACCCACTTGAAGCTGAGCTCAGCAGGCATGGTGAAGCAACATATGCCGCTCTTGTTTGTGAGGTTGTTGAACCAGAGTGCAGCTGCAAAGGTCCCCCTCCAGCCCACCCCATACGTCTTAACTACAGTCCTGCCTTGAGAGTCGTTGAACACCTCTATGAGGAACAGGTCTCTGTGCTCGAGCTCATTGAAGCCTACCTCAGCCCCCTCTATCCTGCCGAAGGTCCTGCTAGTGAACCAGACAAGGCTTCCATCAGACTCAGCGTAGACCTCATCCTCCTGGGTTACAGTCTCATACCACCAGGTCGCTATGTTCACTACCCGCCCACCGAAGAGCACTAGCACGGAGCCTGGCTCAGCTAGGATCCCAGCCTCAAGGTCAAAGAACTCAGGGCTGTTGTCATACACGGTGACATCGTATGGGGCTATGCCGCCGAAGTACCCTGCTGCAGTCCAGTCTGTAGCCTGAGCGTTTATGACTGGAACCTCAGGCAGAGGCTTGCCTTGGACATTAGGTAGCACTGTGTAGCAGAGTGGGCTGCTGAGCATGTAGGGGAGCATCCTGATGCAAGGCTCCCTGATCACACGCTCAACCCTCTGTACACCTGAAGCTATAGCTATTATCCCAACCCAGCTCTCTGCCTCTGGTGGGAGGTAGAAGCTCAGGACATTCTCTCCCTCGAATATGGGTGTAGTCAGGGGGTCAAAGTACAGCTTGCCTACTCCATCCTCTCCAATCTCAACGTCACCTATGTAGTAGTCGTTCAGCCACACTGGTATGGTCTCGACACCATAGGCTTCAATGTACACGAAGGGATCGTGGCCGTACCTCACTGCACTAACAAAGTCCTCCTCAAGCTCAAAGTATGCGCCGTACATCCCACCCTCGAGGACGCTTGAGATGTTCTTCTTCACAGCAACTCCACCATGCCCTACAGCATAGAAGATGAACTGCTCTCCGCTGCTCATAGCCACCCTCAGCCACTGAAAGGCATGCTGCAGCATAAACTTGGTGCCTGGCCCTCTGACCATAGGCCTAGGGACAGGTGCCCCGTTAGGCTTAGTCTCACAGTCGTATAGCACATAGGTGTCTGCATGAGCTAGCCTATAGGTGTCCGTGAACAGGTTGTATATGGCTAGCACGTTATTCCAGTCCGACCAGCAGCCTGGGTGCGTCTTCTCTAAGGTGTATCCTGCGAATATTATGAGCTTCTTGGTGGTCTCAGGCTCCTTCAAGGTGAGCTTGCCTGCATTAGCCCCCTTGCAGTGGAACTTCGGGTCATCTGCCGGTGAAACCCCCTTTACCATGGCTCTAGCCCTGTCGAAGGCGTCCTTCAGTGTGGATCCAGGGTTATTTCGGAGCACCTGATACAGGAATGAGGTGAAGTCTCCATTGTTGTCCTCCATCTCCCTCCTGCTGTCGTCTGTTGTTGAGCAACGCTTATGTGGGGCTGATGCCATGAGGACTAGTGGCCCGCTTAGCGCGTTGTCAAGTGAGTTCCAGAAGCACTCTGAGAAGCAGCACTGGAATATGAAGACTGCACTGTGGTAGCCTGCTCCACCCTGTGCTGGCTCCAGTGCTTGAGCAGCCCACTGAGCTATCTCGTGAGCCCAGATCACATCTCCGTGCTTGTCAGGGAGGTAAGCCTGCTGCTCCTGCCCTGGAGAGAGCCGAGCTTTTGCATCCAAGGAGGCAGCTGCCACGAGAATCCAAGACAAGGCGACAGCAACACAGGCTAAGGGGAGCACTTTCTCCTTGAGGTACAAACTCTCAGCTCATATACCAAGTACTGAGGTGGTATTTAAGTGGAGGTGGTCAGGTTAAGCTGTACTCTAGCTGTTAAGCTCGGCACCAGGCTAAGCTTCTGCCCTAGCAGCTATGCCCTCATGGTGTAGGGCTGCTACTGCAGAGACCTGTCTGAGTGCCTGTATGTGAGTAGAGCAGGGGACTGGAGCAGCATCCTGCTCCTCAAGTGGGTCAACCAGAACGAGAATGCCTTGTGGAGCTGGGAAGCTTCCTCGCAGCCTCAGGGTGAGCTGCCCTCTTCCTCAGCTCCATCAGCACGGGGATCTCATCAAGGTACCTCTCATCCAGCAGCTCCCACATCACTCCCTTTGGCCTCCTCACCTCCCCCCTGGCTTCTATAAGCCTGATTGGGGTTGCTATCAAGTCTACTGTGATGTCATGGGGCTCAGCTGGGATGTGCTCCACAACCTGAAGGTCATGGACCGTGGTAGCTACAGGGGTCTCCTCGCTTACAGCCCCAACCTCCCTGAGGATGGCGTACTCCAGCTCACTATACCCATGCCCCTTCCCAAGCCTATCACCCCTCTCCGTAACTGCCACGGAGCCTGTGACCTTCACGTCAACCTGAGGCAGCTCATCAAGCTGGATAAGCCTACCCACCTTAAATGCCCCCCTTATGGTTGATGCCAGCCTATACCTACCAGCTGCCATGCCTGGTGTGAGGAGGATGAAGCCCCTGGCCAGCCTGGGTGTAGCCATGACAAGCGTCTTCCCCCTCCTCAGGAGGAGCTCTCTGAGGGGCCTCTGAGGTGAGTCTGGGTTGCAGAACACAACTCTAGCTTTAATGAGCTCCCCTTGGCCAGCAAGCCTCCGTGCAGCCGCTGCAGCCCCCTTGAAGTTCGGTATCCTCCCAGCTATAGGCTTAGGTGGGAGAGCTACACCACTCGCCTCAAGAGCCCTATAGACCCTCATCCTGACCTCATGCTTCTCCCTCTTCACATCCATCCCAACACCTGCTGCTGGAGCTGCTAGGCCTTAACTACCCTACCATCTCTTATAGTAAATGTGAAGTAAGGCCTCATACACTCCCCTCTACACTTCAAGACAAGTATCCTCCTCCTCATCCTCCCCTTATACTCCATTTCAAGCCTGAGCACGTTGTCTGCTGTGTTCATCACAGCTCTAGTCCACCTCTCCTCCTGTGTAGCTGGATCCAGTGTGACTATAGCTGTAGTGCCCAGCTCACGTACCCTAGCTGCCATAACCCTGATGAGCCCTACTACAGAGGCCTTATCTGATATGTGGATGAACAGGTCTGTAAGCGTGTCGAAGACCCCCCTGCCACCTGGCCCAAGCTCTGACCTAGCCTTAGAGACCATGTATAGGACGTGGGGTAGGCTGAGCTCCTCAATGGTATACTTCTCACGTGTAAGTGCCTCCGGAAACCAGCTTCTTATAACCCAGCTATAGCAGTCGACAAGCCTGAACAGCCCCTC
>QMWA01000072.1 GCA_003661385.1 Thermoproteota archaeon
ATCCAAGAGGACTCAGCAAGCGAAGTTGTTCAAGCCATAGTAGAGCAGGGGAGAAGCTGCATAGTAGCATTCGGAAGATACGGGGACGATGCCCTCGCATACATGCTCGTAGCAAACATACTAGCCAGGAGGATATGGGAGAAGTACGTTGACATGGCTATGAGGGGGCAGAAGCCCAGGAGCAGGCTGGTCATATTCCTAGAGGAGGCACACAAGTTCCTGGCGCCAGACGTGTACTACAAGACGCCATTCGGGAACATAGCAAGAGAGCTAAGGAAGCGTGGGGTAGTCCTCTGCATCATAGACCAGAGGCCATCCCAGATATCAGATGAGGTCATGGCCATGCTATGGAACAAGTTCATCATGAACCTAGCTGAGGAAAAGGACATAGAGACAGCTACAATAGGCCTACCCTTCAAGAAGCTGTTCAAGCCACTAGTAGAGAGGCTCAGGAGGGGAGAAGCGCTCCTCTTCGGAGAGGCAGTGAAGATACCTGCAGTAGTCAAGGTAGCAGACTACAGGCAGATGATAAAAGAGCTAGAGCAGGAATACAAGAGGACACTAGAGACACCAGAAAGCAGAGCTCTAGCAGAAGCATACGGATACTAGCCTACAGCATGTAGAGCAGCTCACGTGTAGACACGGCCCTAAACCTTCTGCTTCTCCTGGAGCACTCTATAATATCACTGTCGTCTGTCCAGTGGCTGCACTAAGCTTTAATGTAAGTGCTATGAAAGGCAAGTCATCTGGCCTGAATTCCTAGCTATGCTTAAGGCTCCTCTCTCACATCACGTATGAACTCTGAGCTATACAACCTCTAAAGCAGGCAAGATCACCTCGTTTAAGATGAGGCGACATCGAGAGTGCCCCCAGCTCTAAACTGAGCTCACCTTACGCTCATCAAGCTCGTCTCTGCTGAAAACAGCTTATTCGTATTGACCATGCAGAGCATCTTCCACTCTCTCCCTTATCCTCCTCTTAACGGCCTTATCAAGCTTCAAGATGTCTTCCTCAGTTACTTTGCTCTCTTCTAGGAGCTTATCTGCAACAAGCAGTTTCAAAACCCTTCTCCTAAGCTCCTCTACGGCTATCCTACCGAAGGCCCTCTTCAAGAAAGGGTACCTCTCCAGTAGAGCCCCTGTTTCAGCAGGAACCTCTACTTCGACTGTGGGGCTCACATCAGCCGCCTACCTGATGGAGGCGATATGGGCCTTAAGCTTTGCTGAAGCCTCTGGTGTCGAAGGCTGTCTGGTGGGAGCACTTAAGTACTAGGCTGCTCTAGCAGGTGTAGCATGCTGCTAGTTCACACTGCTGACTTCCACCTTGGTGTAGGGCTGCTTGAAGCTCCTGTCGGAAGCGCTGTCTGGCAGCGTAGAGTTGAGGACTTCATCAGCAGGATGATGGACATAGCCAGGGAGGCTATCAGGCTTAGAGCTGACTTCCTGGTTGTCGCTGGGGACATATTCCAGAGCACACACCCACGTGGCTGGCTCCTACATGAGTTCGCCAGGTTCATCAGGGTGCTAGTTGAGAACAGGGTTCAGGTTGTGGCTATAGCTGGGAACCACGACCAGCCCAGGGTAGTTGACTCCTCAACTCACCTGGATGCGTTAGCTGAGCTCAAGATCAGAGGCTTCCACTATGTCAGGCGCCCTACAGCCATAGAGCTAGAGGGAGCCTACAGCGGCAGGAGAGTCAGGTTCATCTGCCTCCCATATGTGCACCCGACTCTCACCAAGGAGGGCGCCCTGGATACCATGGCATATGAGAGGATGGTTGAGTCTAAGCTCAGGGAGCTAGCTGAGGAGCCTAGTGCAGACTACACTGTTACAGTAGCTCACTTCCTCGTGTATGGTGCGAAGGAGGGGTCAGAGAGGCTCTTGAGGCCTGGAGTCTATGAGGCTCCAGTGAGCCCTCGCATCTTCACCCTACCCTCAGTGAGCTACACTGCACTAGGCCACGTACACAAGCACCAGGAGGTTGCTAGGAGAGCCTTCTACTCTGGGTCAATAGAGAGGGTCAACTTCGGTGAGGCGAGCGAGGAGAAGGGCTTCATAGTAGTTGAGGAGGAGCGAGGTGAGCTGAAGCCGAGGTTCAGCCCACTCCCATGCAGGAAGATGGTGTCCCTTAGCGTAGATGTGTCAGGTAGCAGGAACCCGACCAGCAGACTCCTGGAGGAGATCAGGGCGCAAGCTGGGCTGGAGGAGGCTATACTAAAGCTGACAGTCAGAGCTAGGAGGGAGCAGCTGGCCTCACTGAACACACGTGAGGTGGATAAAGCCCTGGAGGCCATGGGGTGCTTCTACTGGGTTCTCAGGTATGATGTGGCATACGAGAGGCCGAGGAGCCTCTCCCTGACATCAGCAATGACCCTAGAGGAGGCCTTAGAGAGGTACGTGAGGCAGCTCAGCCTGAGAAAGAGCCTAGAGGAGAAGGTGATTGAGGAAGGCAAAAGGATACTGAGGGAGACCCATGCTTGAGAGGATCACTGTCAGGAACTTCGTGACGTACGAGAAAGCTGACATAGACCTCACAGGAAAGCACGCCATAGCAGTATACGGGGACAACGGAGCAGGAAAGACGACATTGTTCGTCGACGCAGTCACATTCGCCCTATACGGCAGGACGGCAGCCCTAGAGCACAGGGGAGTCTCCAGAGCAGACCTCATCATGCCAGGCAAGCCCCACGCTAGCGTAAGGCTGGTGCTCAGCATAGCAGGAGAGCGCTACGAGGTCTACAGGGAGGTCAGCAGGACAGGTGCAACAAAGCTCACAGTATCAAAGCTAGTTGGCGGTAGGACGGTGCTTCTAGCCTCGGGAGCAGCTGAAGCCGGGAGGTACATAGCTGAGAGGCTCCTGGGGATGAGCTATGACACATTCATCTCGACAGTGGTGATAAGGCAAGGCGAGGTAGAGAGGTTCTCAGAGATGACTCCATCAGAGAGGAGGCACACCCTGCTAGAGGCATTCGGCCTCTCCCTAGAGAAGGCCAGAGAAGCCCTCAGGGAGAAGCTCTCCTCGACCAGAGTGGAGAAGGCCAAGGTCGCAGGCGAGCTAGAGCACCTGGAAAGGGAGCTGAAGAAGCTCCCAGAGGCGGAGGCAGCCCTCAAGGAGGCCGAGAGCAAGCTAAGCGAGGCCAGGAGGGAGGCTGAGGAGGCTGAAGCCCAGCTCAAGGAGGCCAAAGCCATGGAGATGGAGCTGGAGAAAAAGAGGCTCAAGCTAGCACGGGAGAAGGCGAAGCTAGAAGAAGCTCTGGCAAGGGCAAGGGAGCTGGAGGAGAAGATAAGGGAGGCCAGAGGGGAGCTGGAGAAGCTAGCCAAGCTGGCTGAAAGCGAGCAGGGGCTCACAGAGGAGCTGAAGAAGGCGGAGGCAAGGAGGAGCATGCTAGAAGAGATGCTGAAGCTGAAGAGAGAGGAGATGGAAGCTGAGAGAGAGCTCAAGCCAAGGATAGCCTCCCTAGAGTCAGACCTCAGGTCAATCGACCTGAGGATCCAGAGGCTTAAGGCCAAGCTAGAGGGGAGGAGGGAAGCTGAGCTGGAGGCAGAGGAAGCCAGGAAGGCAGCTGAGGAGGCAAAAGAGGTGGAAAAAGAGCTCAAGAGGACCAGAGAGGAGAGGGACATGGCTCAGAGGGAGCTTGAGGCCATAAGGAGGAAGAAGCTTGAGCTAAAGCTCTTCCTAGACGACCTAGCCAAGGGAGAGCTGAAAGAGTGCCCACTATGCTTCTCACAGATACCAGAAGACAGGCTACAGCACATAGCTGAAGTGCACAGGAAAGAGCTCAGCGAAATAGAGAGCAGAGAGCTCTTGGAGCAGGCGAGGCTCAGGAAGGCAGATGAGGCAGCTAGGAGAACAGAGCAGAGGCTAAGGAAGCTCCTGGATAGGGCAGCCAAGCTGAAGCTCCTAGAGGAGAGGCTAAAGGAGATCAAGGAAGCCGAAGAGGAGCTCGAGAAGCTGGCTGCGTCAAGAGAGCTGGCAGAAGCCCAGCTTGCTTCAGCCAGAAGGCAGCTAGAGGAAAGGCTAAAGGCGATAAGGGAGGAAGCTTCGAGAAGAAGCCTCCCTCTAGAGGTAGATGCGAGAACACTAGAGGCGCAGGCGAAGGCTGCAGCTGAGCTAGAAGCCAGCATAAGGCTAAAGCTAGAGAAGGCTAGGGAGGCGAAGGCGAGGGCAGAAGAGAGGGGGAGAGAGCTAGCTAACCTGGAGCTGCAGCTAGCTGAGGCCAGGAAGGCAGCTGAGGCTCTAAAGCCAGCTGAAGCCGAGTACGAGGCCGTAGCCAGGGAGCTAGAGGAGGTAAGAAGAAGGAGAGCACAGCTAGAGGAGAAGCTGGCTCAAGCAAGACAGAAGCAAGCAAAGCTAACACAGATGGCAGAAGACCTGAGAAAGAGGATAGCAGAGCTCAGGAGAATGGAGGCTAAAGCAGAGGAAGCCAGGAGGAAGCTAAGCGAGCTGTCAGAAAGGGAGGAAGTCTACACCATCCTAAGAGACAAAGTGTTCCATGACAGAGGGCTCCCCCTAGAGCTCCTTAAGACACAGATAGAGGCGTTAAATGCGCACGTACAGCACTACCTAGACAGCTTCACAGGAGGAGCCTTCAGGATAAACCTCAACACAACAGACCAAGGGGAAGTGGAGGTAAGCGTCTACGACGAGGCCAAAATGAGGCCAATACACACCTTCTCAGCTGGAGAGAAGACCATGCTAGGCTTCTCCCTGAGACTAGGCCTAATGAAGACGATAGCCCAGGCAAAGGCAGCAAAGCCGCTAGGCCTCCTAATAGTAGACGAAGGCTTTTCATCACTGGACCAGGATAAGAGGAGCACACTAGGAGCAATTATATCAAGCCTAACAAGGGAGTTCAACATGATAGTAGCGATATCACACCTACCAGAGATAAGAGACTACTTCCCCCACTCGATCAAAGTAGAGAAGAAAGAGGGGAAAAGCAAAGCAACACCAGAGTGGTAGGCATCAAGAGCCCCAGGCTCCACTACAATACACGAGGCCCCTCGCCTACAACATGAGCCTCTAGCCCACCAAAGCTGCACACGATGCCACAGCTCAGAAGCATGCCCTAAACCACAGCTTTAGCACCTCATAGCAGAGAACCCGCTGTCTCCACCAGCCTAATCCCCCAGCCTCTCGCCTCAAGACCTAGCTGCCTAACCAAGTGCCTCTGCTAGCTTGCTTATGATCTCAGCTACCCTCGGCTTAAGGCCATCTGGCAGCCTCTCGTCTTCAAGGTAAGACCTCAGGTCTCTGAGCCTCCTTTGCACCCACTCCGTGTCTCCTATCGCCATAGCTGCCCTCAGCTCCACCTCCATGGCCTTCAGGTGGGCTTCATACGCTCTCGGATAGGCCTCAATCACAGTGCTCTGGCTTATCTTGAAGCCAGCCCTCTTTAGCTCAGATATCTCAGCGAGCTCATGTAAGGTGAGAAGCTCTGAGCTGAGGATCTCCTCAGCCGAGATCTTATCCTCCTCGTAGGTTGGGCCAGATATGTATGCTAGGAGCTCCTCTGGAGCAACCTCCTCAAGCACACACCCGATGGCCTCAGCTAGATCCCTAGCTCTCTTGATTGCTCTAGCAGCTTGTGTGAGGCTCATGCCATCACACTGCTGGCGCTAGCTTCCCAAAGCTAAGAGCCTCTTATGCCTTGCTTCCTCAGCATGCTGTCGATAATACTTTGTACCACGTCATGAATATGGTAAGATGCTTTAGCATTAGTGCCGTTAGCCTTAAGGTGGTGGATTGAGCTCACCGAGAGGCTTGAGGCGAAACTGAGGGAGCTTGGGAGGAACGTGCCTGAGATCGAGGCTAGCGCTGTTGTGAGTGCTGGTGGGCTTATGATTGCTAGCGTCATGCCTGAGAGCTTTGATGCTGATAGGGTTGCTGCTATGGCTGCTGCCATGCTGAGCTTAGCTGAGAGGATAGGCAAGGAGCTAGATGGAGGAGGATTCGAGATGGGTGTCATCCAAGGAGACAGAGGATACATCATGGCCACCGACGCTGGAGAGGAAGCTGCCATCATTGCCCTAGCTGACAGGAGGGGCCGCCTCAGCTTAGCGTTCCTGGAGATGAGGAGAGCAGCAGAGGATATCGAGAAGTCCTGTAAGGTGGTTCAGCTTAGAGGCTGCCATGAGGATTGCATCTGAAAACGTCGAGAGACAGCTAGGTCTCTCCACCAGCCTGAAGGCAGCTACAGTAGCTCTAGCTGGAGTCAGCCCGATGGTAGCCCCAGCTAGAGCCGCTTTAGCAGCCATAAGCGAGGTAGCCAAGCTGCTAGGTGAGAAAGCTGCGCGTGGAGTGTGCTGGCGTGAAGGTTTTTAGAGCTTTTGACCTAGCGTACTGGTGTTTGCTTGAGGGTCAAGCTGATTGCAGTGACCTGCCCTCTACTTGAGGGGATGCATGAGGGCAGTCAGGAGAGGCTCATAGCGTCAGCTGCAAGATGCTGTTGGAGCAGCAAGCCTATCGAAGAGATCTACGCCTCGATGGGTAGGGAGAGGGTCGAGCGCTTCCTGGAGAAGCTCATGAAGCTAGAGCACCTCAGCCCATTTGAGCATGTCTCCCTGACCTTCTACATCGAGGGGATAAGCAGGGTGACTAGCCACCAGCTCGTCAGGCACAGGATAGCAAGCTACAGCCAGCAGTCTCAGAGGCATGTGAAGGTCGAGGAGGGGAGCTTCATCACCCCACCCTCCATCAGAGAGAACCCTGAGGCACTAAGGGTGTTTGAAGAAGCTGTTGAGAGCTGCATGAAGGCCTACAGGAAGCTTGTTGAGCTCGGAGTCCACATAGAGGACGCCAGGTACATCATACCTCAGGCTGTCAAGACGAACATCGTCGTCACCATGAACGTGAGAGAGCTCCTCCACTTCTTCAAGCTCAGGCTTGCACCAGACGCCCAGTGGGAGATCAGGATGATGGCCTCTGAGATGCTGAAGCAGGCAGCTGAAGTCCTGCCCACAGTATTCAAGCCCCTCCTAGAGAGGCGCCTCAAGGGTGAGTGAGCTTGGCTCTAGCCCCATTCGGCGCCACCGAGCCACATGGACCACACCTCCCATATGGAACCGACACCATGGCTGCAACATGGCTCTCAGAGCACCTCTCAGCTGAGCTAAAGCTAGCTCTCCTACCAGCAGTCCCATATGGCGTCGTAAGCAGCCTCCTAGCCTACCCCATGGCAGTAACGCTCTCCCCAGAGACCCTCCGGGAGATAGCCTCGTCCATGGCTGAGCTAGCACTGGACTCAGGCTACAAGGCAGTAGTCTACGTCAATGGCCATGGAGGGAACACTGACATTCTGCTCTCGCTGATAAAGGAGCTCAGCAGAGAGAGGCAAGTCTATGCTGCCCTACTAGAGTGGTGGCACCTAGCCTCAGACATAACGAGGATGGTCTTCAGCTGCGAAGGTGGGCACGCCGCTGTAGACGAAGCTGCTGCCGTGCTAGCTAACGCCCCCCACCTAGTAGAACAAGTAGACGTGAGCCCCTACACAGTAACCTGGAGACCTGGAGTCAGAGCATACCCATCACCAGCTCCAGTCATGCTCTACTCCAGCAGAAGCAGCCCAACACCACCATCAAGAGAGGAAGCCAGCCTCTACTGGAAGCTAGTCTGCAGGAGAGCCAAGCTCACACTACAAGAGATCCTAGAAGGCTGGGAAGCCCTAGGCCTCCAGCTCAAGCCACCAGCCAAGTGGCCACAGGAGCTCAAGCCCCCCTCTCCCCTGCTATCTGAGCTCACCCTAGCAAAGCTGTCGAAGCTGCACTTGAAGTCAGCCTCCATACCAGTCTTAGAATGCTCCACCCCAGAAGGCTATGGGAGAGAGCTCAAGCAGGCAGCTGAAGCCTCCTCCGCAGACATCACCCTCCCACCACTACCAGCCTACAAGCCAACATGGCTACCAAAGGCAATAGAGGAGATAGCCTCCTCCCTAAGAAGACACAAGGTAGAGAGGATACAGGTAATATGCAGCAGAAGCCTAGAAAAGCACGCAGCAAAAGCCAGCAAAGTAGAGGTAACAGCACTCTAAGATAGCACACAACAGCCATAGGCACCAGCTGCCTAAGGATAGCAGGCTACAGGCAGCGCCTAGAGCTTCTCAGCATCATCTGCTCACAAA
>QMWA01000073.1 GCA_003661385.1 Thermoproteota archaeon
CCTAGAGCTGAGGAGGTGGGCTGAGAGAAGGAAGCTGCCTGAGAGCTGGCTAAGATACCACCTGTGGAGGTGGGTTAAGCCGCCTGAGAGGATCCTCAGGCTAGCTGGCCTCACTGGCACATACCCAAGGAACAAGGTGGCCCTCAGGGCATCTTCCTCAGCTCTAGAGGTCGAGCCATACAGCCAGGACAGAATGCTGAAGCTAGCTAGGACAGCTGGCAGGCTGAGGGGCCTAGAGCTGGAGGCTGGTGAAGCCAAGCTGAAGCTCCTAGGGGACAGGATAGAGTACCATGGCAGCTTGGAGGTGGTGCTGCCTATAGCATCCAAGCTGGCAGCTAGGGCGATGCTGTGCCCAGGCTGCAGCGTCTGCACAGCCTACTGTCCAGTGGGCGCGCTGAAGCCTGGTGCCCCAGCAGAGGCATCAGATAGGTGCACTTCATGCAGCTTATGCAGCGAGGTCTGCCCGATCTTAGAGTACCCAAACGCCAACGTAGTCGCTGTATCCCAGCAGCCAGAGGCTTTAGCTAAGCGTAAGGGCTGAGTCCAGCTGACTCTGTGACAGCCAGCAGGGTGCTAGCTGCCTCTGATCCGGTGAAGCTGAGCGAAGCTCACCTTTTATACCATCAGCCCAGCAGGCTTGTGATGAGGCTTAAGGCTGTTACAGTAGACCTCTGGGAGACCATAATAGAGCCTGGTGAAGGCTACCTTGAGAGGGTGACTGAAGCTAGAGCTAGGGATACTGCAGCCCACCTCGGGGAGCTGGGCTATGATGTGTCTGCTGCCGAGGTGAGGGAGGCTTTATCAGAGCTATACCAGGCCTTGAGGAGGGTGTGGAGCAGGCATAGGGACATCAGCTCTAGGGCTAAGATGAGGGCTCTGGCAGAGCTCCTCAGCCTTCCTGCTACACCAGCTGTAATGAGGGCCTTGAGCTATGGGGTTGAGGAGGCCACCCTGAGGCATCCCCCGAGGCTAGCTTCTGAAGCCAGAGAGGTTCTAGCTGAGCTCAGGGAGATGGGGCTTAAGCTAGCTTTGATATCCAACACGGGGCTTACTCCAGGCAGGGTCATGAACAGGCTGCTAGAGGCTTATGGTGTCCTAGAGCACTTTAAGGCTCTAGTGTACTCTGACGAGGTCAAGGAGAGGAAGCCCTCTGTCAGTGTCTTCACCTTGGCCTTGAGGAGGCTTGGAGCTGAGCCAGGTGAGGCTGCCCACGTCGGAGACGACCCATACTCAGACGTTTATGGGGCTAAGGAGGCTGGCATGCTGGCGATACACCTATCCAGGGGTGAGCTCAGCTATGTGGCTGAGCCGGATGCAGTTATAAGAGAGCTGAGAGAGCTTCCTGAGGCGGTGAGGAGGTGGGTGTAGTGCTGATAAGGTGTGTTGACTGCGTTTACTTCGAGGCCACAGAGGGAGGCTGGAGGTGTAAGGCTGGCCTCAAGCCCAGGGTTCCAACCCCCCTGTCAACATTCGACTGCAGTAGAGGCAAGCCTAAGAAGCTGGCGAGCCAAGCTTTTAAACCATAGCGCAGTGGGCTCGTGGTGCAGGAGCATGAAGATTAAGCTACAGGATGGCAGAGAGGTTGAGGCAGAGGAGGTCGAGTTCCAGCCCATAGCAGAGGGGTGGAACGAGTATAGGCTTGAGGATGGGAGCAAGCTCAGGATAAAGCTCGTCGTGACGAGGGTGTTCAAGCTAAATGAGAAGGACCCGCTTACAGGAGAAAACCAGTACGTGGTGAGGTTCCAGAACGTCGTAAGCGTATCCAAGGGGAAGTAGCTTGGAGCAGCAGACCTCCACAATGCAGCCGAAGTTCACCTACCCAAGCCTAGGTGAGAGCTGGGTCACGTCAGCTAGAGAGCACGAGGCCTACACGGGCAGAGACATCCAGCTGCTCCAGCCCACAGCTACCATCGACCACGCAGCTGTAGCCTCAGCTATCAGAGAGCTGGCAGCTAAGCTGAGCAGCATAGAGAGGAGGTTAGAGAGGCTTGAGCTCCAGGCCAGATCCAGTGTAAGGGAGCTGAGGAGGCTCGAGGATGCTAAGCTGAGAGTCCTAAGGTACCTTGAGGAGCGTGGGGGTGAAGCCTACCCACATGAGATAGCTAGAGACCTCAGGATGCCTATCCCACTAGTCCTCAAGGTCATGAACGCGCTCAGGGAGGAGGGCATAATAGAGGAGGGGGCACAAGGCGAGGAGTCAGAGGGTGGAGGCGAGCCTACAAAGCCTCCAAGTTGATATCTCACAGAGAGCCTCTATGTCCTCTATCGGAAGGTAGTGTGTCACGGTGGAGTCGAAGAGCACGTTAGCAGAGGGAGGAAGCTCCTCGTCGCCACGCCACACGCTGTATACCAAGGGGACCCTCGGGAGAGGCTTGAGCTCGATGGAGGCGTCGCCGTAGCTCAGCTCCCTGCATCCAAGCCTCCTGCCAGCTTCAACAAGCTTCTTAGGGCTGCTCCCAAAGACCCTCACTATAGGCTGAATGACCTCCTTGTAGAAGACCCCATAGCAAGCTGACCCACCGAGCAGCCCCCTGAAGTTCACAAGCCTACCACTAACCCCGATGTCCTCTGCCCTAGAGTACCTCTCGAGGATGCCCAGTATAGCCCTCTTGACATCTTCACTAACCTCCCAGCCAAAGGAGTCCTTGACCTCCATGCTCTCAGGGTCTATGACGTATCCCAGGACGCTGATTTCGCTCCCAAACCCCAGCTTACCCCTGATGTCAAGCAACTCAGCCACCAGAAGCCCCGTCAAACAGGGGTTAAAAGCGTTGAATGCAGGCGCACACAGAGCATCCAGAGATCATGGGATGCATTTCAGCTGCTTGTTGGGCTAGACTCCTATCAGAGCTGTTGCTCTCTTTCTGAGGATGAGGTTTGCTCCAACTATCATGGTTAGCTGTAGCATCATAAGCATGAACCCTAGGGCTGCAGGCTGGAAGACTCCTCCAGCTAACCCCTTGTACAGCATGTCGTACATCTTCCATGTCATGGGGGCTGTCCTGTGGTTTGCATCCCCTATCACTATGCCGGTGCTGACCTCTGACATGCAGTAGATGAATGAGAGCATTCCTCCAGCTAGTATGTTCAGGGCTACCAGCGGGATCGCTATGGTGAAGAAGACCCTAGCTCTGCTTGCTCCGAGGTTGAGTGCAGCCTCCTCAAGCTCTAAGTCAGTCTGCTCTAGCCCAGAGTACACAGACCTGACTGTGAACGTGATCTTCCTGATCGTGTAGGCTGCTATCAGCAGCGGAGCCCCGCTCTTCAAGGGTGAGAGCGGTGTCTTCAAGTAGACTAGGAAGAGGCCTGTAGCTATGACTATCCCTGGTATGGCAATGGGTATGGTTACCAGCACATCTACTAGGGTCATCCAAGCCCCCCTCTTCCTGGAGACCAGGTATGCTGCGCTCACGCCCAGCATGACTATCAGAGCTGTTGCTGTAGCTGAGTAGCTTAAGCTGTTTGCTATGGTGTTCACGACCTCTGGGTCGCTTAAAGCCCCCTTGAAGTTCCTCAGGGTGAAGTATGCTGGCAGAATGGTTCCACCCCACTCTCCAGCGAAAGCTAGGAGCGTCACTCCAGCGTGAGGTAGGGTTGCGAAGAAGAGCATCAGCAGGCAGGTCAGGTATATCAGGGATGCTGTGATGAGCCTTATGCTCCTCCTACGTGGCCTCCAGACTCCGCCCTTGCTCAGCATGGCATACCTCTTCAAGCTGACATACCTCCTCACGCCCAGGAATACCACAACGGAGAAGGCTAGGAGTATTAGGGCTAGCGTAGTTGCCTCCTGTGATATCAGGCCTGCTGGAGTGAACATCCTAGTGAATATCTGGAATGTGAGTAGCTTCTCAGCTCTAGTCCCCCTGAACACTATGGGGGTCCCAAGGTCTTCTAAGCTGAGTATGAAGACCATGAGGGCTCCAGCCTCCACCCCAGGGGTTGCTAGGGGCATCGTGACTGTCCTGAAGAGCCTGAAGCCGTAGGCTCCCATGTTCTCAGCTTGCTCCTCCAGGGTTGGGTCTATGCTGATCAGAGCAGTGTAGGTGTTCAAGAAGACTATGGGGTAGAATATCAGGGTCTGGACTGCTACCACAGCTGCTAGCCCAGTGAACTCCACCTTGAACGGCAGGATGTGGAGCACGTCGTAGAAGAGCGTGTTGAGCACGCCGTCTGCAGTGATCATCTTCTTCAAGCCTATTGCCCCAACAAATGGGGTTGAGAGGAGGGGGACTAGCAGAAGTATCCTCAGGGCCTCACACCCAGGGAACCTGTACCTCGCGAACACGAACGCTAGAGCTGAGCCCAGTATGGTTGAGAAGAGCGTTGTGAGCCCAGCTACAGCCAGGGAGTTCAGTATAACCCCTAGGTCCCAGCCCTGCACGTACACTATCCTGACCTTCTCCCCACTTGGAGTCGTGTACTCTATGCTCCTATAGAAGTCGAGTGCTGCCCCACTCAGCTTGATGTATGGAGGCTTATCCACGATGTCTACTGGGAGGTAGAAGTTGTCTGAGAAGACGAACTTAAACCAGTAGAGGCTAGGCTTCCCACCATATGTGAAGGACCTCAGGGTCACTGCCCCAAGTGGAGTCAGCAAGAATAGGGAGAAGAAGAGGACTATGGAGGCGAGCTGGGTCCAGGATAGCTTGTCCATCTGCCAGATGAGCTCCCTCAGCCTCATGCCGCTACCCAGGTATCTTCTCAAGGAGCTTCATGTACTTCTCCCTAGCTGCATCCCTCCATATCTTCATCATTTCGCTCGCGAAAGCTGGGTCCCTGAGCTTCTCGTTTATCGAGGCCGCGTACTCCTCTGTGAACTCGTACTCTACCCCATTCTGAACCCACTTGAGTGGAGCACCCATCTCGTAAGCCAGCTTCTCGAACTCCTCTTCAGTTAGCTTGCCCTCCTTATACGCCTTGACTAGCTTGCTCCAGACCTCCACCAGGAGGTCGTGGAGGTCAGCGTAGACTGCATCAAAGTAGTACCTTAAGGCCTCCTCTGTCCTCAAGGCCCTCTCGTCATCGAAGGGTATCCCTATGTTCTCTACTGTAGCCATGTAGTTCTTGAGGAGGTCTGGCCTAGCCTTCCCCTCTGGGGTGTCGAAGACATCCTTTCTCACAGGCATCCTGTTTATCCTCTTATCAAGCCATATCTTCTGCCCTTCTGTCGAAAGGATGAACCTTATGAAGGCTTGAGCTGCCTCCTTGTGCTTGCTTGTCTTCAGGAGGGCTATCGGGTCCCCGTTCACTATAGACTCGTTGAACGGGAGCACGTACTTTGTCCCAGGGAACTCTATCTCACTGGAGTAGCCGTAGAAGTCTATTGCTATGCTCACAGCTACCTCACCGCTCTCAACTGCAGTCAGGGCTTCAACCGACCCGCCGTAGGGCCTGCCGTTTGCAGCTATCCTAGCTAGGAGAGCCCAACCTTTCTCCCAGCCGAACTTCTGCAGGATTATCTGGTATATCCTGGTGTGCGAGGTCGAGGTGGTGGGCCTGGCGTAGGCTACTACAGGCTTAGGCAGGACCTTAGCGAACTCTATGCTCCCGAGGTCCTCCCATAGCTTAGGCTCAGGTAGCCCATACTTCTCCAGTATGTTGTAGTTTACTATGAAGCCGAATGAGCTTATTGCTGCAGCAGCCCAGACTGGCCTGCCTTGCTCGTCATACCTCACCATTGGGGCTCCACCAACCTCCTTAGGGAGCTCATCTATCACCTTGAGTGTCTCTGGGTCTGTTATAGGCTCTAGGAGCCCTTCCCTGTTGAGTATGTCGAAGAGGGTAGGCCCTCCTCCCCAGGCTATGTCTATGTCCCCAAGCTTCCTTATCGTGCTGAGCCAGAGTGTTGGGTTTGGCCCCATGAACCTTATGTCCACAACATTGTACTTCTTCGCCAGCTCGCTCTTCAAGAACATCTCCTTGCTTACATGCCATATCGTGGTGCTGTGCCTCGTTATCACCTTCAGGACGATGCCTTCAGCTGGAGGCTTCTCCTCCTCTTCAGGTGGAGCCCTCAGCTTTACTGCAGCGAGCACAACTCCAGCTAGGACTACAGCAGCCACAACAGCAGCTATCAGCTTCCTCACGCGAACCACCTGCAAAAAATTGGGCTGGGGGCTCTTCTACTTCCTCCTCCTGAGCACGAGAACCACTGCCACAGCTACAACAACGACCACGATAGCTATCACAGCATACACCATGGTTGGGAGCCCAGCCTTCTCCACAGCCAAGCCCCATGTGAACGCCTGCTTGACGAAGGTTGGCCCCTGGAGGTCTACTCCGTGGTACTTTGTGTAGAATATGTTCCTGTCTCCTATCAGGCTCTCTCCGGTCACAAGCACTTTGCTGTACATGCCTCCACACTTTATCTTCTCTACTGCAGCTAGGATGAAGCTCCCAGTCTGCCCTACTGTCGTGGCCTTCGGGTCTACACCGTCATGGCTCACTACAGTTCCCTTGTCTGTTGTGGCGTAGAGCCAGGTCACAGTCTCATACTTCTTGTCCACCTGCTCGAATGGAACGAACTTCCCGTTGTCGAAGCCTACCACGAAGGTCGGGCCGTGGAACAGCACCTTTGGCGCCCCGCTGGTTATCTGAGCTGCCTCGCCAGCAGTGTTGTACTTGCCTGAAACCACCCTATAGTCAGCGCCAGCATTGGACTCAGGGTCCTCCACGGAGGCGTACTCTAGCCTGAGGTGGGAGCCTACTGCCTCGAGGATCTTGTTCGGCTCACCAGCCTTAAAAGACGTGTCCTCTGGGTTCAGGTAAGGCTCAACGTAGTCGCTGTCAGCTCCAACCCAGAGGAACTTCCCACCCTGCTTGAACCACTCTGCTATGGCCTCGACTTCATCTGGCTTGAAGGCCCCTCTCTCATCTCGGAGCTTCCCTATCACCAGGGCGTCAACGCCCTTAAGGGTGTCTCTGCTTATCTTGCTGAGCTTCCTGACCTCATATCCCATTGCAGTGAGGTTTCCTATGAGCCAGTTCAGCACAGCCTGGTACTTAGGCTTGTCGACATCCTTCACTCGCCCAGGCGTGAGGTCTATGGCTATGACCTTCCTCTGGGCTCTGACGGCCGAGGAGGCTAATGGGGCTGCTAGAAGGGCTATCAGGAGGAGAGCAGCTAGCCTTCTCACCTCACTCACCACGTTTCAAGTGGTAGCGTTAAAAATATTTGGTGGACAGTTTGACAGGGTTGCGCATGGAGGTGAAGAGGCCCTTTAAGCTGGTCTGCATAGGAGGGACCTTCAGCCCACTGCACATAGGGCACCTCAAGCTCTTTGACATAGCCTTCAAGCTTGGTGACACAGTGCTGATAGGCTTGACCTCAGATGACATGGTCCGTAGGAAGGAGCTTTCATCGAAGATAGAGGGCTACAGGACTAGGGAGAGGAAGCTCAGGGAAGCCCTCGAGAGGAGGGGGTATGCTGGGAGGTTTCAGGTGGTTGAGCTCAGGGACCCACTTGGCTCAGCAGTTTACATCAGGGACCTCGAGGCAATAGTGGCTACTGAGGAGACCCTACCCAACGCCATCAGGATAAATAGGGAGAGGAGGAGGAGGGGGCTTGAGGAGCTCGTCGTGGTGGTGGTCCCATATGCTAGAGATGAGCTTGGTAGGAGGATATCCTCAACAAGGATAAGGAGGGGGGAGATAGACGAGTGGGGTAGAGTCAGGTGCAGCTCTACTTCCTCAGGAGCTTGAGGAACTCACGCATGAATGCAGGTAGGTCAGGCCAGGCTCTGCTGGTCACGAGGCTGCCGTCTACCACAACCTCCTGGTCAACGTACTCTGCTCCAGCTTGCTTGAGGTCTGGCGCGACAGCCATGTAGCACGTCATCTTCCTGCCTTTAGCCAGCCCATAGCCTGCTATCACGAGCGGCCCATGGCATATCGCTGCGACAGGCTTGTTCGCCTCGAAGAAGTGCCTTACTATCCTCTCGAGCTCAGGCTTAGTCCTCATGTACTCTGGTGCACGGCCTCCTGGGATTATCAGCCCATCATACTCCTCAGGCTTCACATCAGCGTAAGCTAAGTCAACCCAGCCGAACCTATAGCCTGGCTTCTCGGTGTAGGTCTCCCACCCTGGCTCGAAGTCGTGGACGACAGTGAACAGGGC
>QMWA01000074.1 GCA_003661385.1 Thermoproteota archaeon
GATATACTCTGTGGGCTGCTGACTGGGGCAGCTTGGGGGAGCCAGGTTGGTGGGACAGCTGGCCCCAGGCCGAGTAACGTGGGGCACTTCTTTGCTGCACTCAACGTGGAGGCTTTCATGCCTCTAAGCGAGTTCCTTGAGAGGGTTGATGAGCTCAAGAGGTACTTGAAGTCAGCTAGGAAGCACCCTAAGTTCAGGGAGATATGGGTGCATGGAGAGAGGAGCTGGCTCACGATGCAGACTAGGCTGAGGAAGGGTGTTCCAGTCCATAAGAAGACAGTAGAGTACTTCAGGGAGGTTTCAGGGGAGCTTGGCGTCAAGCTCCCTAGGGGTATCTAGTTGGATGTGGATAGGGAGGCCTGTAGGAGGGTTGGGAGAGCTATCTCAGAGCTGGAGCTGAGGGTGGATCCGTTCACTGACCCGAGCCAGTATCCACCTGAGGGGGAGCCTGCTGAGTGGGTTGCACGCTACTTCATCTTCATGGTCGCAATAGACCACAGGACGCATCCTCCAGGCGGGGTCTATGAGGCTGAGCTAGATGGCAGGGTGTATAGGGGGGCTAGCCTGCTGTACAGGCTTGGAGCAGAAGCATACCTGATGGACAGGGGGTTCTTTTCACCTGAGCACATGGCTAAAGTCACTGGGAGGGAGGTTGAGAGGTGGCTTAGCAGGCAGGGGGCTAAGGTGAGCAGGCCTGATGAGAGAGCTGAGCTCCTCAGGGACGTGGCTGAGGGGCTGCTGGAGCTTTATGGCGGTAGAGCTCTGAAGCTCGTTGAGGAGTCGAGGAGCAGGCTCTACGCCCCATGGAAGGGGCTCGTCGAGAGGCTCAAGCTCTTCAGGGCCTACATGGACCCTGTTGAGAAGAAGCCTTTCCTCCTCGTGAAGTTCCTTGAGAGGAGAGGGCTGTTCAGAGCTGAAGACAGGTGGAGGCTCCAGGTTCCAGTGGACAACCACCTCACTCGGGTAGCTGTGAGAGCTGGGATTGTTAAGCCTTCTGAAAGCGAGCTTGAGCTGCTGGAGCAGCGTAGAGAAGCTGAGGTTGAGGAGGATGTTGCTATAAGAGCTGCTGTCAGGCTGGCTTGGAGGCTTGTGTCCATGGAGGCTGGCTTAAGCCCCCTTCTCCTAGATGACCTCCTCTGGCTCATAGGGAAGACGCTGTGCAGAGCTGAGCCATCCTGCGACTTGCCAGCAGACCTCCCAGCTGGGTCAGGGGGGTGCCCTCTCAGAGAAGCTTGCGCAGTCTACCATGAGCTAGCTGAGCCTCTGCTCGAGCACAGGTTTACGACATACTGGTACTAGCATGCTTGAAGGCCTTGCTTTCCTTGAGCTTCATCTCCAGCTGGGAGTTCCTCTCCCTTATGCACCCCTCCAGCCTCCTCCTGAGCTCGTCTACCTCCCTCTCCATGAGCCTAGCTCTCTTGGAGAAGAGCTTTATGAGAGGACACAAGCTAGAGGACACCCTGCATTGCCGCCCTAAGCTTCCTCAGCTCCTCCTCTAGCCTAGCGTTCCTCCTCTTCAAGTTGTCTATCACAGTGTTCAGGGCTCTAGCTGCCTCCTCAGCCTGGTTTCTCTCACGCTCAGCTGCCTCCTTCTCCTCTATCAGCCTCCTCTTCTCCTCCTCTACCCTCCTGTTGTAGTCTGCTAGAGCTCTGCACAAGGCTACCAGCACCCTAGCCACGACCTCAGTAGGCACCTCCTCTCTTATCCCAAGAGCCCTTATGGCCTCCTCCAGCACCGGTGGCGGCGGTGTCGGGACTAGAGGCTCAGCTAGCATCTGCTCCTCCCCCACGGCAGGCAGCTCCTCCTTAGGCTCCTCTTGAACCGGTGGAGGAGCTCCCTCCACTATGGCCTCTCTAACCTCGTCTACGACACTAAGCTTCTCACCTCTCTCCTGCTCTACGCTCTCCAACCTCACACCCTGTGCAGAGCTTTCGGTAAATTATTTAAAACCGTTTTGGCAGGGCAGCTAGCTTGATAGAGCTTCCTGTTGTGGAAGGGTGTAGCATGTTCATCCTGAGCTTCAGCTCCCTGAAGGGTGGGGTGGGCAAGACCACGCTAGCTGTGCATACTGCTCTAGCCTTAAGGGAGCAGCTTGACGGGAAGGAGTTCGTGTGCATCCTGGATGCCTCAGGTGGCCCAGGGTGCTCTGCCACATATTTGATGGCAGAAGAGCACTTGGAGCTGTTCAAGAGGGGTAGCGCTGAGGCTAGGGCTCTGATAGACGTGATCTCAGGCGACTTGCCTGCTGAAGAGTGGCATAGCTGCATCTACCCGACGAGGTTCCGTGGAGTCGTCGTGATGCCGATGCAGAACCCAGAGAAGCCCTTGAGCAAGAGGCAGGTAGCAGCTAGAAGGAGGCTAGGCACCTTAGCTGACATAGGGGTGGTGCTGATCAAGGAGCTCTGGAACAGGGTGAGCTTCCTGATAATAGACCCACCAGCCTACTCACTGCATGAGAACCTGGTGTTCATGGCCATGGCCCACACTATAGTCCCTGTGGTGAGCGAGGAGTGGCCTATGGAGTCCATGTTGGCAGCTGCCCACGTAGCTGAGTACGCTAGCAGGGTAAGGAGGGGAGGGAAGACCCCTTCTGTGGCTGGGTTCGTCTACAACAGGTATAAGGGGCTCAAGAGCCCGCTTGGCAGGCTTTACGCTGACCTAGCTGCTGAGAAGCTTAGGCTAAAGTGCATAGCTAGGGTGCCAGAGGACCCCATCCTCACCTACGTGTGGAGGAGAGGGAAGACGCTGTTTGACTACAGGTTCAACACCCCAGCTAAGAAGGCTTTTAGAGCAGTTGCAGACTGGGTTCTGAAAATGAAGGCTGGTGAAGGTGGAGGAGAAGTATGATGTCGTAGTGATAGGAGGTGGATCTACTGGAGCAGCAGTTGCCAGAGACTGCGCTATGAGAGGGCTCAAGACGCTCCTGCTGGAGAAGGAGGACTTCGCCTACGGGACCACGGGGAGGTGCAGCGGCCTCCTGCATGGTGGCCCACGCTACCTCCTCACTGAGCCTGAGATAGTTGAGGCAAGCTGCAAGGAGAGCGGCGTGATCCAGAGGATAGCAAGCTCACTTGTGTTCAGGGTGCCATTCCTCCTCCTAGTCTTTAAAGGCGACAAGTATGGGATAGACTTGCTTGACGCATACTTCAGGGAGTATGACAGGTATAGCAGGGCTAGAGGAGGGAGGCCCCACACGGTTTTGGGCAGGAGAGAGGTCCTGGAGGCTAACCCCCTGGTCTCACGTGAAGTCGAGGGGGCTATAGGCTTTGACGAGTTCGGCGTGGATGTCTTCAGGCTTACCCTGCTCACTGCGCTATCAGCTGAGAAGCATGGTGCTAAGCTGATGACACACTGTGAGGTGGTTGACATAGGCAGCAGCAGGGTCAGGTTCTACGACAAGGTCAGGGGAAGGCTTCTTGAAGCTAGGTTTGAGGTGGCTGTGAATGCAGCTGGCCCATGGGCCCCTCAGGTCGCTAAGCTAGCTGGAGCTAGGGTTGAGCTGAGGCTCACACGGGGCACTCACCTCATATACCCTAGGCAGCTCTTCACAACTGCCATCGCGATGCAAGCTATAGATGGGCGTGAGGTCATGCTGATCCCACATCAGAGCTCAATGCTCCTCGGCACCACAGACGAAGACCACTATGCTAGCCCAGATGAAGCCTACCCGACTAGGGATGAGGTCATGTACCTTCTTCAAGCAGCCTACAGGGCTGTACCAGCGCTAAGAGAGGTCAAGCCTGTCAGAGCTATGGCAGGAGTGAGGCCTCTGCTACCAGAGTGGGGTAAGAGAGAGGAGGATGTGACAAGGGGATTTAGGGTCATAGACCACGAGGAGCTCGGGGAAGCCAGCTTGATCTCAGTAGTAGGTGGTAAGATGGTCTTGCATAGGCTTATGGCTGAGGAAGCCACAGACCTCATATGTAGGAAGCTTGGAACCAGAGAAAAGTGCAGGACACACCTGGAGGCGATCGACGGAGAGCTCAGCTGGAGAGCTGAGCCTACACCCAGGTCGGAGAGCTACTGCTGTGAGTGTGAAAGGGTGCTGGCCTCTGGTGTGAAGGAGGCTGTCAGAGAGCACGCTAGAACCCTAGTTGACGTGAGGAGGAGAACCAGGATCGGAATGGGTCTCTGTCAGGGTGTGTCCTGCAGCTATAAAGCTGCCTTAACGCTTGCAGGCGAGCTTAAGCTGAGCCCTAGGGAGGCTTTGAGGCAGCTTAGAGAGCTCCTGGAGGAGAGGTGGCGTGGCAGGTGGCCTATAGCAGAGGTCTCAAGCCACGAGCTCACTGAGCTAGCTCACGGAGTATACTCCTGTCTAGCTGCCTTGGAGGTGTATGCTTGAAGAGAGCTACAGTGGATGTAGCTGTCTTCGGTGGTGGTGCAGCAGGCTGTGCTGCAGCAGCTACAGCAGCGATGAGGGGCAAGAGCGTCCTGCAAGTCTACAGGTCGCTTGGAGCTACACCGCTCTCATCTGGCATGATAGACCTGCTTGGCAGAGCTCCATGGATGGAGGGGTTCGTGCTCAAGCCCATGAGAGAGCTAGCTGCCCTCATGGAGAAGGCCTCCAAGCACCCCTATGCCATAGTAGGCGAGAGCTCGGTTAGGAGGGGGCTTAAGCTGGCTCTTGAGGCTCTTGAGCCCCTGGGCTACGAGGGGAGCTTGGAGGAGAACACGCTGCTCCCCAACCTGATTGGGACCTTCAAGCCGACAGCTCTCTACCCTAGCTCATTCAGCTTAGGCAGCTTAAGCGAGCTTGCTGAGCACAGGGCTGTGGTAGTTGGCTTCAAGAGCTTAAGCTGGCTTAACCCAGAGTCCCTAGCTAAGCTCCTCTCTTACTCTGCGTCTAGGCTTGGAGCTAGAGCTAGCTTAGACTGGAGAGCTGTTGACTTCGGGTCTGGAGGCCTAGCTGAGCTGGCGTGGCAGGCTGAGGAGAAGCCTCTTGAGCTAGCCTCTAAGCTAGCTGAGCTAGGCTACGATGTCGTTGGGATCCCACCTGTATTAGGTGTCCGAGAGCATAGGGCTGTAGCTGAAGCCCTAGCTGAAGAGGGTGTCAGGTTCTTTGAGATAGCTTCCCCGCCTCCATCTCCACCTGGCCTCAGGCTTCAGATTCGCCTCCTAGAGTGGGCTAGGGAGCTTGGTGTCCAGCAGGTTAGAGGCGAGCTCGCTGAGCTTGAAGCTGAGGGCAAGGTCAGGAGGTGTGTGGTGAGAGTTGGAGGTGAGCTTGTTGAGGTCGAGGCTGAGAGCTACGTCCTCGCCTGCGGCAGGTTCATTGGAGGTGGAGCATGGATTAGGGGGTTTAGCGTGATTTCTGAGCTGAAGTACGCTCCTAGAATGCTTCCTTCGTCGAGGCATGCAGCACTATGCTACGGGGTTGAGGTCGATGAGCTGCTCCACCCCAAGGCTAGAGGGGTGGCTGTCGAAGAAGCCTATGTGGCTGGGAGCATGCTTGGAGGCTACAGCTACTCCAGCGAGCTATCTGGGCTTGGAGTAGCCTTCTCTACTGGGTGGGCTGCTGGGCAGCTGGCTTCAGGTGGGAGCATTGAGGGCTAGCTTGGCAGCTAGGCTCCTGCTCAACCTCATCTTGTGTAGGCTGCGTAGGAGAGGGCTAGAGAGCTTCCTTGAGAGCTATAGTGGGAGGGGGTATACTCCTGTTGCGGAGGAGCTGGCTAGCAGAGCACTGGAGGCATCTAGGTGCATTGGATGCGGGCTCTGCAGCCTCCTCTGTCCTCTTGTCAGGGCTGGTGGCTCAGCTGGCCCAAGAGCTCTGCTCTCGGCTTCAAGGGAGCTCTCTAGGGCAGGTGAGCTAGCTGACGTTGCCTATAGGTGCACGTCATGTGGAGTATGTGAGAGCGTGTGCCCGCTGTCCATACCAGCATATGAGGCTGCTTTGCTCCTCAGGTCTTCTGCTGTCGAGCTTGAAGCTGCACCACCTAGGGTAGCTGAGCTAGCTGAGAAGACCTTGGCTAGCGGTAGGGCTGTGGGCGTGAGGAGAGGGAGGAACCAGGAAGCTGATGGCATGTAGGCTGCAAGCTTGAGCAAGCGGCTATCGAAAGTTAATAAAGCTGTGTAGAAGAGGCTCAGCGGGGTTGAGCATGTCAACTATAGCAGTGAAGGTTGGTGACATAACTAAGAGAAAGATGGTGACTATTGAAGCAGATAGGCCTGTCATTGAGGCTGCTAAGCTCATGGCTGAGCATGACATAGGCTCTGTCGTGGTCACTAGGGAAGGCAAGCCTATTGGAATAATAACTGAGAGAGATGTGATAAGCAGGTGCATAGCTAGGGGCAAGGACCTGAACACGACTGCAGTAGGGGCGGTCATGAGCTGCCCTCTGATAACAGTTGACGCTGATGCCAGCCTGTTCATAGCAACCAGGAAGATGGTTGAGAACAACATAAGGAGGCTGCTGGTGACCGAGAAGGGCGAGATAATAGGGATATTCACGCAGAAGGACCTTCTCAGCAAGCTGATGGAGGTCTTCCTGGCTTTAGCCTCAATACCCTAGCAGCGAGCTGAGAGAGGCCTCCTTGAAGCGGACGCCAAGCCTCCCACCCAATTTATTAGCTACAAGGTCAGCTAGCCTCCACAAATCTACCTTGTAGCCTAGCTCCTCTGAAAGCGATGTAATCTGGCTTGAGCTGAGCCCACATGGGTTTATGTAGCTGAAGTAGCTTAAGTCCACTGAGACGTTTAAGGCGAAGCCGTGCATGGTCACTCCACTGTGGATGCTTAGCCCTATTGCAGCCAGCTTCCTCCCCCTAGTCCAGACACCAGGCTCCTCCATCAGCGCCTCAGCCTCGACACCAAGCTCCCTACACGCGTCGGCTAGAGCCTCTAGGGTTAGCTGGACGAGCTTTCTGACGCTTAGCCCGAGCTTCCTCGGCTTCAGGATCATGTAGCCGATGAGCTGGCCTGGGCCATGGAAGGTGACTCTGCCACCCCTGTCCACTGTGTAGACTTCAGCTCCTGTCTCAGCCTTGAGCTCCTCGAGGGGGATCTTGAAGTCAGCTAGGCCTCCTGCTCTCCCTATGGTGTATACTGGGGGATGCTCTAGGAGGAGCAGGGTGTCGGGTACTCTGTCCTCTACTCTAGCCTCCCTGAGCTTGAGCTGCAGCTCCAGCGCCCTCCTATAGTCTACTCTACCGAGCTTGACTAGAGCAGCCATCATAGCTAGCCCTTCAGCAGGACTATCACAGCTACTATGAGGAAGGCTATCCCAGCTAGAGCTCTCCCATCCAGCACCGTCCCACCTATGGCTACTGTCCTGTTGCCTACGATGAGGTATAGGATGCCTGCGACTATGGCAGCTGAGACAGCAGCGACCAGAGCTCTGAAGACAGCCTTAATCATTGCGATGAGCAGAAGCACTACCCCTACTATGAGGAGCAGTGTAAGCAGGCTCATAGCACTCACCTAGCTAGGGTCATGTACGTGAGCTTATTAGCTATACTCTGACCGCAAACCCTGGGCCAGCTGGGACAGGTACTATTACCTCAGCTTTAACATCGCCTCTTATGCTCCACACTGATAGCATGCAGCCACTCAGGTTGACATCAGGGTAGAGGGTAGCTGACTGCTCTCTTATACTGAACCTGTAGACTGCTACCGGCTGCACGAAGACAGGAGTCCTCAGATAGAAGTAGTATTCTCCATCACACTTGAAAACCCAGCTCTCAGCCCTCTTAGACAGCTCTGAGACCACTGCATCCAAGTTAACCCAGTCCACCGGGACCTCTGAGGCGATCTGCTCCCCCAGCATGCCCTCCAGGACGTGCTCTGGGTTCAGCCTCTCAATAGAGATGACTCCATCAACCTCCTTGGATATGGCGTCTAGCCCAGTGATAACCTCCTCACCTGAGGTGAGCTTGGCTGTCAGAGGAACTCCTAAGACCACCACAGCCTCCATAGTGGCTTCCCTGCCCTCCACTCTGAGCTTGCATGTGACCTTCCTCCTCTTCAAGACAGCTAGCGTCTCTCTTAGTGCAGGCATCTAGCCACCTCCTAGGCTATCTGGGCTTGAGGCTAGGTGCTCTAGCTCAGCTCTGCTCTTGGCTAGCCCAAGCTCAGTTGCTATGCCTGC
>QMWA01000075.1 GCA_003661385.1 Thermoproteota archaeon
GTGGGGTTCAGCACAGTCTTCGGTGGCAGAAGCACGATACGCCCTCCTTCAACCACGAGCTTAAGCTCATCCCCCACCTTGATCCCAAGCCTCTCCCTGACCTCAACTGGGATGGTTATCTTCCCCTTCTGAAGAACCCTAACTATATCACCCATTTAGGTGACCTATCTAAGTATATAAATCCTGGAGCTCAGTTAAGCTATCTCAAGCTGGTGTGCTCAGCTTCTCTAAGCCCACTGGCGCTCTCATAGATAGGTGAGCTCACGTCCTCAGCAGCTGTGCTTCAGATTTCAATCAGCTTGGCTTCAGCATGCTCTACTATGTCCTGTATGTAGGATGCTCCAGGTGATATGCCAGGGCCTCTCGTGTCGTACACGCTGAGGGAGATCTTGCTCTTCTTCACTGCCTTGGATAGCTGAGGTATCTCGTCTGCTACTCTGCTGTAAAGTGGGACGTTGGCTTTCCCATCTGTTATCAGGAATGCCCTAACTGCTAGTGTTTTCTCCTTCATCCTCTCTCTTCTAGCTAGGTTGAGTAGCATCTGGAGGGCTGAGCTGAGTGGGGTCTTTCCTCCAGTTGGCGTCTCATCTATTGCCTTGAGGATGCTGAGGTAGTTCCTCGTGGGTGGGGCTGCTAGCGTGGCTTGGGCTCCCCTGAAGACTATGAGTGAGATCTTGGACCTCTTGATGTACCCCTTCTCCACTAGCTTCTTGGCTATCCCCTTGGCTACGCTTATCCTCTTCTGGATGCTCATGCTTCCACTTGAGTCGAGCATGAGGACCCATAGCGTGGGTGGCCTAGCTTTCCTCACCCTCACCCTGAGGTCCTCTGGGCTAGGCTTCACCGGGGGCTTCTTTCCTGATAGGATGGCCCAGAGTGCTGTCGCGTAGAGGTCTACGTCCTCCACGCTGCCCTTCGGCACAGTGTAGTACACTGGGATCCCTCTGGGGTAGCCTACCACGGCTGCTACAGCGTCCCTAGAGGAGCGTGTGCTAGCCAGGTAGCTGTCTAAGCTCACCTTACCTGGCACCTGGGCGCTTGCGTCAGCTGCCTGGTAGAGCCTGTCCCTGCCGCCTAGGCTGCTGTGGCTGTGGTGGCTGTGCTGGTGGCTGCTGTCCTCTCGGTGCCTGGGGTCTTCCCTTCCTGCTGGTGGCTTGGGCTTTGGGAGCTGCGCTCTGGGTGGCTGCTGGAGTGGCTTCTCCTTAAGGCGGTGTGGTAGCGCTAGCTCCATTGCCCTCTCTAGGTCGCTCAGGGTCACTTTGGCTCTCCCGTCTAGGGCTGCTATGGCCTTTGCTGTCTTCACTGTCGTTATCTCTGCTCTGCTGGTCTTTATCCCGAGGCTTATGACCGTCTCTGCTAGGAGCTTGATCAGCTCGTCGCTTACCTCCACCTTTGGTAGGAGTTTTCTTGCCCTTGTTACCTTCTCTGCTATTGCTTCCTCGCTTGCCCTGTACTTCTCGTAGAAGGAGGCAGGGTCCTTGTGGAAGCTTTCCACTCTCCTGACTATCTCAGCTCTCTCCTCTGGTGTGCTTGGGGCAGTGACCTCTACGCATAGGCCGAACCTGTCTAGGATCTGCGGCCTGAGCTCTCCTTCCTCTGGGTTCATGCTGCCCACCAGGATGAACCTAGCTGGATGCTTGAATGAGACTGTCTCCCTCTCTATGATGTTCCAGCCCATTGCCGCGGCGTCTAGGAGGGCGTCTGCTATGTAGTCGTCTAGCAGGTTGACTTCGTCGATGTAGAGTATGCCTCTGTTGGCCTCGGCTAGCACCCCGTGCTGGAGTGCTCTCCTGCCTTCCTTCAGGAACCTCTCTACGTCTATCGTCCCAACTAGCCTGTCCACTGTGATGCTGAGCGGCAGGTCTACTACACGCATCTTCCTCCTTGCTACTGGGAGCTCCTCTCCTCTCATGTGCCTCTGGTAGCAGCTGTCGCACATCTCAAGTGGGTTTCTGGGGTTGCAGTTGAATGGGCAGTCTGCTACAACCTCTATCTCAGGTAGGACGTTTGCTAGCGCCCTGACTAGGGTGGACTTCCCTGTCCCCTTGTCTCCTCTCAGCAGGACTCCGCCTATCAGCGGGTCTACTGCGACGCAGAGCAGGGCGAGCTTGGCGTTCTCCTGGCCTACTATGGCTGAGAAGGGGAGCACTACTCTCCTCTCGCAAGCCTCCATGCCCTCTCCACCTCCCGGATGCGGCTCTTCCAGTGGCTGCTGTCCTCAGCTGTGTAGACCTCTATTGTGCCTCCCTGGACCTCGCCTCCAGCGAGCTCCTCCTCTAGGATACCCTCCAGCTCGGAGTAGGCTTCCTTGAGCTCCTCTATGAGCTCCTCGCTAGTAGACCAAAGCCCCCTCTCGTAGGCTTCTACCAGGCGCCTAGCTATCTCCTCTGCTGCATAGGGGTTGTGCTCCTCCAGCCACCTCCTCATCTCCTCGTCGAGGAGGTACCTTCTGGCTATCTCGTCGAACACCCAGTCCTCTACTACGCCTGCTGTAGCCTCCCAGCCATAGAGGTGTAGGATCTTCTTCGAGAACTCGCTGGCGCCCCTGTAGCCGTGCTTCTTCATCTCCTCAATCCACCTCTCGTTCAGGAGCTTAGCTCTCACTATCCTCTCGACCTCGTCCTTTACGTCTACTATCCTGGTCTCAGAGATGTCTCTCGTGTCGACTTGGACTACGTCTATGCTCTTGCCTGTTAAGGCTTCTGCTGCAGCCTTGAAGCCGCCGTGGTACGCGAAGTAGCAGCAGCAGTTGGTGAGGTCGTGCTCATCGCTTATGTGGTTCCTGGCTACCACATCGACCTCCATCAGGCCTAGGACAAGGGGCTCATAGGCCTCTACGCCGAAGGCGTCTTTCCCGTAGGCGTAGCCAGACCACTGGACCCAGACCTTGCCCAGGTCTTCTATGCTCCTCCAGGCAGATGCCTCTACAGCGAGGTTGACTCCAGTGCCGTAGGCTCCAGGCGGGGCGCTGAAGACCCTGAAGCGAGCTAGCCTCCTGGCCTCCCCTACGCCCCTGCCGAGCTCCACTAGCTTCTTGATGTGCTCGATGTAGTGCTTCCTCACGTAGTTCACCTCAGGAGGCTCGTCTAGCGAGACCACCTTCTCAACTGCCTCGTCTATCAGGTTGATGTAGTTTGGCAGCGTGTCCCTGACTATGCCGCTTATCCTAACGAGCACATCTATCCTAGGCCTGCCGAGCTCCTCTAGCGGTATGGCCTCGAGCCCAGAGACGACGTCTCCAGCCCAGGTGGGCTTGACTCCCATGAGGTGCAGGATCTGAGCTATCTGCTCTCCGTCAGCCTTGTAGCCGTCTATGCTCCAGAGGACCTGCCCCACGCTCTCAGGGTACCTCCCATGCCTCCTCCTGTACTCCTCTAGGAGCTTCTCAGCTGTCTCAACACCGATCTCCCAAGCTGCCTTCGTTGGGAGAGCCCTGGGGTCTACGGCATAGAAGTTCCTGCCAGTAGGCAGTATCTCAAACCTCCCTCTGGTCAAGGCCCCTGAGGGCCCTGGCTCAACATACCCTCCAGCTAGCCCAGCTAGGAGCCCGCTGACCTCCCTCCTGCACTCCAGCATCCTCCTAGCTAGCTCAAGCGCCCTCTCGAAGACGCCCCTGAGCTTCTCTGGGTGCTTGAGCTCGAACCCAGCTCTCCTAGCCTCCTCCTCAACTACCTTCAGCATGGCAGACACCCTCCAGCAGGCGCTCCAGGCTCCTCACAGCAACCTCATGCAGGCGCTCCAGGAGCTCCCTGTTGGACACGCCTCCAGTCGAGGCCATGGGGTTCTTTCTGATCTCATCGTAGTCTAGCCCGAATGCCTCGGCTAAAGCCCTCCTTATAGACGGGCAGCAGTGGGAGTCGTATGCCATCACTGTGGCTATGTACTCTGCTAGCCTCCTCGGGTCTCTGGGTGGGTGCCCGAAGACATGCAGCCCAAGGTTCACCTGGGAGCCTCTGACCAAGTCGACGTACCTGTGCACCTCCTCTATGGTCTGCTTCTCGTCTATGGGGTTAGTCACCTTCACCCTGCTCCTCTCAGCCTCCTCCAGTATCTGCCTGTACACCATCATCCTCCTAGCCTCATCTCCCATGCTCTTGGCGTGAGCATACTGCTTGAGCAGGGAGTCAAGCTCATCCAGGGCCTCAGCCATCGCCATAGGAGGGTACATGTGGTCTACTAGCACAGCATACCCCCTCCTCTTTGCTATCACGCCCTCCATCGGGTTTGAGACTATGTACACGTAGAGGTGCGGCGCGTCATCTAAGGTGGCTTCTGGCACGCAAGACGGCGAAAGCCCGACGCCCTTGCCAGGCCTGAACTCCAGGTACCCGTGGGTTCCGAAGTGGATGAGCAGGTCAGCCTTGAACTTGCGTGTGACCCACCTGTAAGCAGCCCACCACTGGTGTGGAGGTGTTATGGTTGGGTCATGGAGCACCCGGCAGACTCTGCCATCGCACCTAGAGCCTGCACACCCAAACTTCGGCTGCACCATGACGACCACGTTCCCGAACCTCACTCCTGGGACCACAAACTTCCCCTCGTAGACCATCCCAGCGAGCTCCTTGGGTGCTCTCCCAGACAGCACGTCCTCAGGCTTCCCCCAGTCCTCTATGATCTTCTCCCTCAGGTCATCTGGGAGCTCGCTGAGCCACCTCAGGTACTCCTCCAGGGTGACAAAGCCTAATGCCCCACCTCTCTCGACTACCTCCTCGACGCTAGTCCACCTGAACTCGCTTATCGCCTTCCTCTCCAGGATGAGCTTGACAAGCCCCTCCCCGCTCTCAGGGAGGCTGTCTCCCAGGTGGTAGCCTTCCTCCTTGAGCTTGTGGAGGAGCCTGACCACGCTCTCAGGCACATCCAGCCCCATCCCCACAGCTACGCTCGCCTCAAGCCCCTTGCAAGGGGGGTTGATCAGCACTATGGCGACTTTAACCTGGCTCCTTGGCTTCCTCCTCAGCTCAACCCACTTCCTCACCCTCCTAGCGAGGTGCTTCACGTGCTCCCTGAAGGCCTCCCCCCTCTTGTACCCCTCTATGCTCTTTGTCCCAGCTATGAACAGCGGCTCAGCTGCCCCAGCGAGCTCTGGGACTATGACCCCATAGACCTGCGTCATGTAGTCTACTCCCTTGCTGCTCTCCACCCACTCGCTGACAGGCTGGCTGTATGAGCGGAGTGGGGCAAGCACAGGGACGCCAACACGGCTCAAGTCACCTAAGTCCACTGCTCCAAAGGAGATCAAGCTGACGATGGCCTCCACAACAGGCCTCCCCCCTATGGTGAAGAACTCGTCTACAGCCCTGCTCCTGTCCTCGCCGAGCCCTGTCACAGGGTCCTTGCCGTAGGTGAAGACTGGGATCACACCTAGCCCCTGCCTTTCAAGCTCCTCAACAACCTCCTTCACTGGAGTGAGGTCCCCATAGAGCCAGGCGCTCCTCCAGAAGAGCACCCCGACCAGAGGCCTCATCTTGTAGTCCTCTAGGTACCTGCTTAAGCTGGTGTAGACTCCCATCTGAGGGTGGTATATGCCATGCATCGGCACCTCCCTTGGCTCACTGTACTCTCGCCTATCGCCTGCTAGAGTAGCCAGGAACCTGACTAGGCTCCTGAGGTTCTCTACGCCACCTAGGATGTAGTATGCCTTAGCCTTAGCCACAATGTCCTGTGGGACGTTGCTGAGCTCCTCCAGGCCGCCAGCTGAAATCACCTTCGCCCTGCTCTCCCTTATGGCGTCGGCTACAGGCTCCGGGAGCGTGTGGGCGTAGATGAAAACCACGCTCGCGCTCCTGAGCTCACCTAAGACCTTAATGCAGCTCTCGTCGGTCAAAGCTAGCCCACTGACCTCCTCCTCAGCCAGGATCCTCTCGACTACTGGGAGAGGCCTGGCACCATACCCTAGTATGAGGCATATCATCCAAGCCACCCCAGTGCAGCTATGAAGCACAAGGCTATCGCGCTCCTGAGCATCATAGAGGCGAGCATGATCCCAAAGCCCTCTCTGCCATACACCCCAACATAGTATGGGATGAGAACCCTCAGGTAGCTTACGTTAGCCAGAAGAGACCCCACAAGGAGAGCTCTAATCAGCTTCCTCCCGCATACAAGCCCAGCGTCAAGCAGGCTTCCACCCAGGGTGTAGGCTGCGACGCTGCTGGCCATGTAGGCTGCTGCGATGCTCAGCTCCTCAGGTGAGAGAGGGAGGCAAGAAGCTGCCTCCTCCACCACTGCAGCCAGAGAGCTGAAGAACCCAGACTCCACCAGGAGAGCAGCCAGGTAGGTCACCACAACCATAGTCCCCAGAATGGGGGGAGCATGCCTCCTAACCCCTCTCAAGGCCCCTCTGAGGGCTTCTGAGAGGGGCTTACCGCCCTCCTCGCTTCCGCTCTCGCCTCCTGTGCTTGGCTGCCTGCTAGCAGGCTTGGTGAGGAGGAGCCTGCCTGCTGTGGCTGAGATTAAGGCCTGTATTAGGCTGATTGAGACCAGGATTCCGAAGTAGGCTAGCCCTAGGCTCCCGAGGGTTGCTAGGAGGATGGGGATAAGTGAGTTCCAGTGCCTGACCATGGACGGGAACGAGTTCATGAGTGCTGCTATGTAGAGCTCTCTCCTGCTTATCTTGTTCTCCCTGTAGAAGCTTACGAGCATTGCTCCCGCTGCCCTAGCGTTCAGGAATGCTGCTGTGAAGGGCAGAGAGCACTCTGATGGGAGCTTGGAGAGCTTCACGAAAGGCCTCCCGAGCACCGAGGCCCTTCTGACAGCCCCCTTCTCAGCTAGGAGCTCAGCTACGAAGACTCCAGCAAGCAGGCTTGGGACAGAGCGCTTGAGGAGCCTAGCAGAGTACTCAGCTGACCTGGCAAGCAGCTCAAGCACATCTCCCGCCCCCGCGGACAAGGCTGCTGGAGGCATGATGCTACCTACCATGAGACGCCACCCTTGGGAGGACTACTCTGAGCCCATTCACCTCAATGGTGCAAACTGGGACACCATAGACCTTCTCGAGGACCTCGCTCCTCAGCACGCTCCTAGGGCTCCCTAAGGCTATGATCCTGCCGTCTCTGACTAAGGCTATCTTATCAGAGTAGACTGATGCCAAGGTGGGGTCGTGGAGCGTCATGACAGCTGAAACCCCCTCCCCTCTGGCCAGCGTCCTCACGACCTCGAGGATCTTCACCTGGTTCCTGAAGTCCAGGTGTGCTGTAGGCTCGTCAAGCAGCAGAACCCTGGGATCCTGGACTAGCGCCCTAGCGATCAAGGCTAGCTGAAGCTGGCCTCCACTAAGCTGGGTGTAAGGCCTGTCCTTGAGGCCTTCTATGCCTAGAAGCCTGAGCTTCTCCAGAGCTCTCCTGTAGTGCTCCTCACCTGGGGCCTCAAACACCCCAAGCTGAGAGGCAAGCCCCATCACAACAAACTCCAGGACAGTATACGGGAATGAGGGGCTATGCACTTGAGGGACGTATCCAGCTAGCTTAGCTCTCTCCCTGAGGGGCAGGGAGTGGAAGTCCCTGCCATCTACCAGGACACACCTCCTCTTGGGCTTGAGCAGCCCATAGATGCACTTCAAGATCGTGGTCTTACCGCTTCCATTAGGCCCAAGCAGGGTGAGAACCCTACCCTCCTCAACCTCAAAGCACACGTCCCTGACGCTGAAGTCGCTGTAGCTGAACGAGAGCCCGCTAACCCTCAGCATACCAGCCACCACCAGTCTTCCTCAGCAGGTAAGCGAAGAAGGGCACACCAAGCAAGGTGGTCAGCACGCCAACTGGGATCTCATAGGAGGCTAGGGACCTAGCTAGCGTGTCAGCTAACGTCATGAAGGAGGCTCCGACAGCAGTGGAGACTGGGATGAGGAGCCTGTGGTCTGGCCCGAAGGCCATCCTCACCATGTGGGGTATCATGAGCCCAACCCACCCTATGACGCCACAGAACGACACCGAGGAGGAGGTCACCAGGGA
>QMWA01000076.1 GCA_003661385.1 Thermoproteota archaeon
AACCAAACACGTATTTGATGAGGAGGAGCTTAAGGGGGTCTTGGAGGAGCTCCGCGTTGACCGTGGTTGAGTGGCTTGATAAAGCAGAGGAAAGGGCTAGGGAAGTTCGTAGGAGGATGGCTGACTGGAGCTTCATAGAGAGGCAGCCTCCAAGGATCAAGGCAGCCCTAATATACTACGTGAAGACAGGCGACCTAAGAAGAGCCCAGAGGATAGCTGGACTGAAGCTAGAAGAGTTCATAGATTTAATTAAGAGGGCCGGCATCCCCACAGGACTCTAGCTACCCCACATGCTAAGAACTCAAGCAATAACAGCTCACCCTAAATCCCTCCCCTTCACTTGTCCTTGATGCTGCCTAACTCCATTATACTGCCTAGATAGCTGTCTGCCATTGTAGCTTCTGGTACACTTGCAGCAGAGCCTCCCTGTCTCAGTGCTGTCAACAGGCGACTTTAGCGTCAGATCACTCTATGAGAGTGGAGATAGCTCTCAGTGTATGCTCTACTCCATTGAATACTTGGCTGAAGCTTGGGAGCTCCTTAAGCTGGCTCCTTAATGAAGGCATCCAAGCTCCCTGAAACACATCCCTTCTATCAAGGAGCCGCTCTACTCTGAGCTCTAAGCCCCTATGCTCGAACTTCCTCCTGATAACGGGTACAGTCTCCTCCAACTTTACCATCCTGGAAAGGTACCAGACATCATAGAGGTCTCTCGGCCTAGTTCTCTCGAAGATTGAGCGAACTTTTTCAGCAAATATCTCCTCAAGAGAGTATACGAGCAGCAGTGCATCGCATCTATCAGAGTATGGGTGTATGAGCCTCCTCCTCTCCAAGGGGAGCACTATCACCTCATTCTCAGGAGTAGTCACATCAACCTTAATCCTCATGGGAAAGCGGTAGTACAGCCTAAACATCACCCTAGCCTCATAACCAGTCCTAACACTCTCCAATCTCAAACCTCTGCTGAATTCTATACCACTCTCCATTCTAGCAGCTCTGACAGCATCTAGCAAGGCTCTCCTGACATCTACATGCTTGACCAGGGTGAAGTCCAGGTCCACACTGAACCTATAGCCCTCCACATACGCCTTCCTAATGCCAGTACCACCCTTTAGAGCAAATGCATCACTGACATCATTCAGCCCCTTAAGCAACCAGCTCAGCGCGTAGTCCTTCATTACAGTAGTCTCAGGAACTCCCTCAGCTACAGCCCTCTCCTTGAGCTCTATAAGCGGTATCACCTTCCCAACTCCACATTAACCAGCAGCTTAAGCCTATGATCCACCTTACCTCTCCTAGGCATCGTCGGATCCAAAGGCACGACTCCCTTCTTAATCAGCTCCCTCGGCACCTCCACATCAAAGCCCACTAGCCCAGCGAGGTAAGCCAGCCTCTTCGCGACAGCACCGCTACCAAACCTCTTCAAGTACTCAGAGAGCCTCCCAGCATCAAACTCCCCCCCTACAAGAGCCTCATAGACCTCAACAACCCCCCCACAGTACTGAGGCTTATCCAAGCAGTCCAAGATCGTCTTCTCCCTATCCGTCACATGAACCCGCATTCCCTCAATCCAAAGAGGCTCAAACCCAAAAAACTTCCTCCTAACTACCCTCACAACCCTATACCTGACACCAAACACAACAAGCTCCCTCCTCTTCTTCCTACAAGTAGTCTGAACAAAAACTACATTCGGTATCTGCTCAGTCAATCCATGATAGTGAAGTGCAGACCAGTAAGCTATAGCAGAAGGCTCAACAAGCACAGACCCCACTACAAACTCATGCAAAGTAAACCTGCCCTTCTCAGCCTCAAGAGGCAAAATCACATACTTACCCCTCTCAATCCTCTCCACCCACCCCCTCCTCTCCAACATATGCAACACAACCCTCAAATACCCCCTATCAAAACCACTAACCTCCAAAGCATCCCTAAAAGTAAAAACAGGCCCCCTCCTACGCAGCCTATGCAACAGCTCAACACTAGACTTCCCCAAGCCCCCTCTCATTTCAATACACCATAATTATAGCTAACTATAACCTAAGTGCCAAAGAATAAAAAGCTTCCTTAAGAACCAAACAGTACTAACATGAGCTTAAACTCAAGTAACCACTCCAAATACCTCAAGCAAACCACACAGGCATGTCAACACTGGAACACGCACATTGCATCTCCAAATACCTCATTAGCAGCTTACAGTGTTTCAGCCTCCTTAAGGCATTAGCCAGCTTCTCAAAGTGAAGCAGCCTTCCTAGGCTGCTCAAGCTTCAGCTAGAAGCGGCTCCAGAACTCCTCTACCCTCTTCTTCGGCTTCTTAGTGGGCTTCACCAGGAGCATGGCTAGCTTAGATCCATTAGCCTTGTAAGCTGAGCCTTCACCTGATAGCTTGCTTACCACCTCTTTTAGCGTAGTTTCTCTGGCGTGCTCTCCCTCAACCCACAGCAGCTTGCCTAGGGATGAGAACACTAACTACCTCACCTACCTTCAGGGCTGCTAATGTACTCTCATCTGAGAGAAACTCTCTAACTGCATTTACACTGATGAGCTCGGCATCACATCACTTACGATGGCCTTCATCCTCTGAGGAGCCATCTCAGCTACTCTGCTAGGCTTGAGCTCTCTGAACACTAGCTCAGCCTCCTCAGCTGTAAGTGAATTTTGGCTTACATCACCATAGACGTGCTCCAACAAAGGCTGCCCTCAAGTAAATGCTCTGAGATACGAGGACAGCAAACTGAGCTACCCCAGTAGCCAAGAAAGCTGCACCCCAAGCTGCCACAGCCCAGTCCCTAAGCTTAGAGAACTAAACTAGAGTGAATAAACCTAGAGCTACCCCAGCAAACCCAGCTACAAGACGTAGAAGCCAAGCCATGATTCCCACAGCTAGCTGCTTGTATCGACGTATAAATAAATATATTTCACTAGCGCCACTAGATAGCTACATCCTCTCCAATGGCACTATGCCCAGTAGGTCGAGTGCTGAAGCCAAAGTACATTTGGCTGCCTTAACTAGGGTTAATCTGAAGCTTCTGGTGTGCTCCTCTGCCTTTATGACCGGGCACTTCTGGTAGAACTCGTTTAAGAGTGTCGCTAGCTTGTGGGCGTAGCTGCATATGTGTATTGGCCTGAGGTCTCTTAAGGCTGACTCCACTGCCTTAGGGTACATTAGTATGTGCCTTAGGAGCGCCTTCTCAGGCTCCTTTAGGCTCCTGGGTTTGTACTCTGGGCTCCAGTCTCCTGCCTTTCTCAAGATGCCAGCGCACCTCGTGTGAGCATACTGGAGGTATGGTGCTGTATTCCCTTCCAACTTGAGGGCCTCGTCGAGGTCGAATACTATCATCTTGTCTGGGCTGACCTTCAGCATCTCATACCTGAATGCTGAGACCGCTATTGCTTCAGCTGTCTTCTCAAGGAACTCCCTGCTCGCATCTGGGTTCCTCTTCCTGGTTTCCTCTAAGGCCTTCTGGTATAGTGCTTCTAGCAGCGTGTCTGCGTTGACGTACCAGCCTCTTCTACCGCTCATGTGGATGAACTGCCTGCTCTCATCTGCCTCTATCCCCATCTTCCTAGCTGTCCTCCTGCTCAGCGAGACAACCTCGTAGGCGTAGTGTATGTACTTTTTCTCTCCTCTGCTCAGCATCTGTAGTGCTGCTGCCACAACCTTCTGCTCATAGCTCTGCCTGACATCTATCACATTGATTGACAGCTCAACATCATTGAACTTCGGGTGCTCTCTATCGCCCTCTCCTACTGTGGTGGTCCAGAGCAGCTTGCCGTTAGGCTGCCTTGAGAAGATCTTGTAGCTGAATGTGTCTTCTAGCAGCCCATGCTTCCACATTGCGTAAGCTATGTCCTTCCCAGGGTAGAGGACTGTGCCATCTGACCTCACCAGGATCTCATCTGGGCTCTCGAGCTTGCTGAACTCTGGGAGGTGTGATAGCTTTAGGAGCCAGCAGCCCTTGGCCTTCCCGTCCTCAGCGTAGTACACGTAGCCTCCAGCCTTGAGCTTCCTGAAAGCCTGCTCCCACAGCTTTGCCCTCAGTATGTCGCTCTCCCAGTTCAGCAGGTCGTAGTAGACTCCAAGCCTCCAGAGGGTCTGAAGCTGGCTTCTCAGCACCCTCTCAGCTAGCTTCCTGGCGAAGTCAGCTACATCGTTGCCGCCCTCGTCTATGAGCTTCATGACCTCCCTCCTCTTCTCCAGGAGCTCTGGCTTCTCGCTGTACATCCTGTTAACCCTCACGTACACGTCGTCTCCACAGTACTGGTCGAACTTCACCCCCTCCTTCTCAAGTGGGAAACCGAGGTGCAGGAAGCCGACCACTATGTCAGCTACCTGAGTCCCAGTGTCATCTATGTAGTTTGCTACAATGACCTCGTGACCAGCGAACCTCAGGAGCCTAGACACGAAGTCTCCTAGGCAGGCGTTCCTAGCGTGTCCTATGTGCAGAGCCTTGTTCGGGTTCACGCTGGTATGCTCTACCATGACCCTCATGGGCTTGACTACAGGCTTCCCGTAGCCTGGCTTCAAAGCCTCCTTCAAGAGCTCCTCAGCTACCCTAGGCCAGTTGAAGTAGAAGTTTATGTACCCTCCTTTGGCCTCAACTCGCTCTATGAGCCCTCCTTCAGCTACCTCAGCTTCGCTGCAGGCTTGAGCAGCTATCTCAGCAGGGCTCTTCCTTAGCTTGCTGGCCAGCGTGAAGCACACCTTAGTAGCTAAGTCACCTAGCTCAGGCCTAGGCGGCACCTCGAAAGTCCCCTCTAAGCTCACATCCCTAAGTATACCTGCTCTCGATAGGATGGTAGCAGCCTCAGCCTCAATCTTCCTCAGCAAGCTCATCGAAATCCACAGCCTCAAACCCACCTTAAAAACAGTTCTGTCACCAGCTTACAGCAGCAGGCCTGGTGCAGCACAGCACCTTCAAGCACATGCTGCATGTACAGGCAGTCCATAACTTTTTTCCCACACCACTCCTCTCTAGCCCTGGTGCCTGCATGAGATGGATGTGTCTTCTCCTCTCCTCTATACTCGTTCTGCTGCCAGCTAGCCTATCTCACGCCCAGACATGCTCACAAGACATCCCCTTGTGCACTGTAGGAGGGTGGCAAGGTCATGCTGACGTAGCTGCTAGCACCTACACGCATGGGCTAGCTTACAGTGATGTGGTCCACGTGGTATGGGAGGATAGGAGGGCTGATAGCTTAGCTCCAGACATCTACTACAGGAGAAGCCTGAATGGAGGGTATACGTGGGAGCCTGAGGTTAGGCTGACCTTCACAGGCACAGCCAGCAGCCCAGCTGTAGCTGCTAGCGGAGAGCTTGTTCACGTGGTCTGGGAGGACAACAGAGCTGGAAAACATGAGATATACTATGCTAGGAGCATGGACTGTGGGAGAAGCTGGAGCAGGCCTGTCAGCATAGCCCCAGGCCACGCGTCTAGCCTGAACCCAGATGTAGCGGCTGTCACAGTCTACAGCTTGATCACAGGCTCAAAGAGCTATGTGTTCGTGGTGTGGGAGCAGGGCTCTACTGGAAGCCGCGAGATATACTTCGCGAGGAGCACTGATGGAGGAGAGACATGGAGCACACCACAGTGCATCTCATCAGACCCAGCAGACTCAAAGGACCCCAGCATAGCTGTGAGCGTAGTCCAGCCCTTCCCAGCAGTTCCACCAGAGGTCACAGTTCACGTCGTCTGGCTTGACAACAGGGATGGCGTATACGAGGTCTACTATGCCAGGGGAGAGAATGCAGGAAGCTCATGGTCCACGTGCACCAGGCTAAGCTACAGTTCAGGAAACAAGCAGAAGCCAACCATAACTGCATCTGGCAACGCAGTGCATGTGGCATGGGCTGACGATGTGACTGGAAGCTACGAGATATGGTACATGAGGAGCGAGGACAATGGAGTAAGCTGGCTGTCTAGAGTCAAGCTCACCAGCGCTGGGGCAGCTGGCGGCATAGCTAGGGGCCCAAGCATGTGGTGCAGTGGCTCAAATGTCCACATAGCATGGTATGACAACAGAGATGGTAATCTTGAGGTGTACTACATGTACAGTGTGGACTGTGGGAGCACATGGTCTGGTGAGGTAAGGCTTACCTCAGCAAGCGGAACCAGCTCTCTTCCATCGATAGCAGCCACCAAAGACATATTCTATGTAGTCTGGATGGATGCTAGAAGCGGGGAGTTCGACATCTACTTCAAGTCAGGCTTCCACCAAGCTACCCTGGAGAAGGTCTACATGATATTCAGGGAGAACACCAAGGTGGTTGTTGGAAGCTGGGTTGAGAGGCCTAACGTGTGGCCTGCTGCAACCATAGATACAGCTGCAGCAGCTCTCGTAGGGTACTCTCTTGGAGCATATGGGCTCAGTAGCTTCCTAGCAGTATTCGACTCAGATGTCGTTGACCCCAATACGCTCAGCTGGCTTGACTCCTCAAGCAACCTCATCTCCCTAGGCGGCCCAGCTGTCAGCCTGGTGTCATACAAGCTGGATGGGAGCATGGGCATATCATGGAGCACTCCATCACCAGATGTCATAGAGCTCACAGTAGACGGCCACACGTGGCAGGTAACGAGCGCAGACGAGGGCGTACAGGACTACTTCGTGGTCTACATAACTGAAGACAGCGGCAGATTCATCCTCGTCATAGAGGGAGCCACAGGCTGGGGCACCCTAGCAGGAGGCATGTTCCTCATGAAAATGCTACAGGACACTCCAGGCACCATAGCTGGAAAAACCCTAGCCGTAGTAAAGTGGACTGCCTCAACACCTGGAGCAGTCACACCAAGCGACACATTCACAGTAGCCTACACCAGATCATAGCCCCCTCCACTTATTTGGAAACCCAGCACCCACACCCTCCCACTATCAGAAGCTAAGTGTTTTGAAATATATAACTTCATGTAACCAAGCCCAACCCCAAGGAAAATTTATATCCCAGGACAAGCAGCCCAGCCTATGCACCCAACTCCACAAGTAATCCTCACTGCATCGAGAATAGAGATGAGCGACTTCAACGTGAACCCCTTCATAGCATTCTCAGGAGGCTTCCCAACAGGCCTATTCCCCCTACCAGTAGCCAGAAAGCTCCTCTACCCAATAAAGGACTCAAACAGCATAGAAGCAAAGCTAGCCCCCTACGGCCTCAGAAAAATCGAAGCTATACTAGCCGAAGAGCTCGGCGAGGAAAACGTCAAAGCAGTCTACCCACACAAGCTCAAGGAGGCAATCGGCCCAGAAACCAAGGTAATAGGCATCTCAACAATGGACCCCCTCGGCCTAGGCTTCGTCAGCAGAACATACAGCTCACTAGTCAACCTAGGAGAACCCCTCACCAAAGCCGAGTTCAGAAAACTCATAGCCGAAGTCAACAGAGTAAGAGGCTCAGCCAAAGTTATAGTAGGAGGCTCAGGAGCCTGGCAGATACCAGCAGCCAAAGCCCAAGACCAACTCAGAATAGACACGGTGATAGTAGGTGAAGCCGAAGCCGAGGCAGCAGCCATCTTCAAGGCAGCAATCAAAGGAGAAAAGCTCCCCAAAGTAGTCAACGCCAGGAAGCCTAAAATCGAAGAAATCCCATGCATAAAGAAGCCAGCCCTATACGGCGTAGTAGAGATCACCAGGGGATGCGGCAGAGGATGCCAGTTCTGCTCCCCAACCATGAGAACCAGATACTCCTTCCCACTAAAGAAAGTGCTAGCTGAAGCCAAAGTAAACGCCAAAGGAGGATCAAGGATGCTAATCCTACAGACAGAGGACATATTCCTCTACAAGTGCAAGCCAGGATTCATACCAAACAGAGATGCACTAAGAGATCTCATAAAAGCCGTAGCCTCAGTAGATGAAGCAGAATACATGCAGGTAGCCCACGCCTCCCTACCCCCAGCAGCCTACGACCCAAAGGCAGTAGAGGAAATAGCCCCCCACCTAGTAGAGAAGTCAAGAT
>QMWA01000077.1 GCA_003661385.1 Thermoproteota archaeon
CTGTGAACTCTCTTGACTCCCTTATCAGCTGGTTGGTGAGGGATTCCTTGCTCACTGCTACGGCTATTAGAGGGGGGTCCTCGCTTACTGGCGTACACCAGCTGCACGCCATCACGTTGACTTTCTCACTGCTCTTTGAGACCAGGAGCACCGTGAGAGACGGGTGTAGGAGCCTGTAGAAGTAGTCTCCTACATCTGCCTTCAAGCTCTCACCACGTGCATGTGTACCAGGTTAGTGAGCCTAATGCCAGCTAAGGTTTTTATACTCGCTGAGCTCCCGCAGCGGAACATGCGTGGTGAGAGGTGATGGACGGCACAGCTATAGCCATACCGCTTGCAATGCTGCTGATGTCTCTGTCTCTAGCTGTAGCTGCAGCAGCATCTAAGGCCCTGTCCCATGTGGCTAGGAGGCTATCCAGGATTAGAGTTCACCTCTGAGGAGCTTGCCTCTGTTCCTCCAGGAGAACAGGATGAGCACCACCCCCAGGGTTAGGGTGTAGATGTTGATGACAAGCTCAAACTGCATCTCGCTGCTCTCAGATACCAGCTGGTAGAGGCTGTTCTCCAGGTTGAATGTTATGTCCATGAGGGCTAGGAATATGAGGGCGCTTGCAGCTAGGAGCATGAAGAGCAGGCTGTAGTCCTTCCTCTTTATGAGAGCTGCTGCAGCTAGTGTGCAGCATGCTGCCATCCACATGTCTGCAGCTGGGAATGCTGCCTCAAACTTCAGGTACCACTCCTCCTCTAGGACGTGCACTGCTCCAGCTGTGAAGAAGTCTATCCAGTAGTAGACTGTCACTGCCGCCGTTAGAAGCAAGAAAAAGGCTAGGGTGTAGGCTGCTAGCCTCAGCCTACCCACCTCCTATGTTGTACTTGGAGTACTCCCCGTGGAACTCTGTTGGGATCGTCCTGAGGATCTCAAGCCACCTCTCTGTTGCCTTGGCTAGCTTGAGGAGCTTCATGAGGTTACCCCTCACCTTAAGCTTCCTGGTGAGGAAAGCCTTCGTAACCCCCATTTCTCCCCTGAGGATAGAGACCCAAACACCGTATTTCCCCGATATCACGAAGTCTGTCTTCTTCTCCCCAAGCCATATGTCAGTTATCCTCCCATTCTCGACGCTGTACCCCAGGACTATGGTCTTGTCGACCCCCTTCTCCGGCTCAGGCTCCATTATGAACGTATATGAGGCGTTCTCCTCTTTGGCTAGCTCGAGGTACTCCTCGTCCTCATTCGTCCGCTTCATGACCTCCTTAAGGTACTCCTCAGATGTGAACTCCAAGCTACTCACCTGCTAGCTCGACTACAATCTTGCACTCATCTGTGGGCTTAACCAGCCTCTTAAACCCTCTCTCGACCACGTCCTCTAGCGGTATAACCGAGGTTATGATCTTATCTGCGTCGATCTCCCCTTCTGCCAGGAGCTTTATGGCTAGAGGGTACTCGTTGTACCCCAGGTATGAGCCCTTGACTGTCAGCTGGTTTAAGACCAGCGTAAAGAAGTCTGCTTCAAATGGCTCCTCGCATATACCTATCACCACTATCTCTCCTCCCTTCTTGACGAGTGTGAAGTTGCTGCTCAGCGAAGCTGGGACGCCTGCTGCATCGAATACGATGTCCACGCCTTCTCCGCCTGTCTCCCTCTCTACTATGGCGCCTAGGTTCTCTGATGTCGGGTCTACTGTGACGTGTGCACCCAGCTCCTCGGCTATCCTGCGTCTCCCTGGGCTTGGCTCGCTCACCATTATCTTCGAGGCCCCAGCTAGCTCAGCTACCTCAACCGTGCACGCGCCTATTGGGCCTGCTCCCTGAACCAGCACAGTGTCTCCAGCCTTCAAGCTGGAGATCATGTAGGCGTGGAGCACGTCAGCTAGGGTGTCTACCAGAGTGGCGTGGAGCATTGAGAGGCTGTCTGGGAGCTTGTAGACTACCTTAGCTGGCATCACAATGTACTCTGCCATAGCTCCATTGAATGTCACGCCAGTCATCTGCAGGTCTTCGCACTGGCTTGGCTTCCCTGTCAGGCAGTACTTGCAGCAGCCACAGGGGACTGCCCCGTTTCCTGTGACCCTGTCACCTGGCTTGAAGCCCTCTACCCCCTCACCGACCTCCTCTATGTAGCCTGAGAACTCGTGGCCTATTACTAGGCCCTCAACGTAGTTTCCTGTCCTATAAGCTGCTACATCTGAGCCGCAGATGCCGCAGTAGGCTACCTTGATGAGGACCTCACCTGCCTTGGGCTCAGGCTTCGGTACATCAGCTACCCTGATGTCCTCCAAGCCCATGAAGACAGCTGCCTTCAAGCTTCCACCAGCTTCAAAGCCTCCTTTACAATCTTATCCTCAGATGGGAGCACAGCCTTCTCGAGAGGCTCTGAGAAGGGCACTGGGACGCCTGGGTTCCCTACCCTAGCTGGAGGAGCCTTGAGCGCCTTGAAGGCTTCAGCGTCCTCAGCTATGGTGGCTATGACCTCACCTGTCAGCCCATATGGGAGGTAGTCTTCGTCTACTACAAGGAGCCTGCCGGTCTTCTCCACGGACTTCCTGAGCGCATGTTTGTCGAGTGGCACTAGAGTCCTCAGGTCTATGACCTCAGCGCTTACACCCTGCTCTCTTAGCCTGTCAGCTGCCTTCTCAGCCAGGTACGCTGTGTAAGCTGCTCCGACTATCGTGATGTCCTCTCCTTCAGCTGCTATCCTGGCTTCCCCGAGTGGGAGCTCATATGGCTCCTCAGGCACCTCTCCGAAGGAGCCTGGTGGAAGGTAGAATAGCCCGTAGAGGAGCTTGTGCTCCAGGAACACAACTGGGTCGTCGCATCTTATCGACGAGATGAGCAGGCCCTTGGCGTCATAGGGGTTTGAGGGAGCTACCACCTTTAGCCCTGGGATGTGGGCGAATATCGAGTACAGGACTTGGGAGTGCTGTGCTGCATCCCCGTAGCCTCCTCCTATAGGAGCTCTTATCACAACTGGGAGCTTAAACTGGCCTCCAGACATGTACCTGAGCTTGGCTAGGTGGTTGTATATCTGGTCCCAGGCCACCCCGAAGAAGTCCACGAACTGGAGCTCTACTATCGGCCTCAGCCCGACTAGAGCTGCTCCAATGGCCATCCCCATGAAGCCTGCCTCGCTTATCGGTGTGTCTATCACCCTGGAGCTGCCGAACTGCTCTAGCAGCCCTTGGGTGCACCAGAAGGCTCCACCCATCTTCCCTATGTCCTCTCCTAGGACTATTATCCTGCTGTCCCTCTCCATCTCCTGCCTTATAGCCTCGTTTATGGCCTCCCACATCGCTATCTCGCGTGGCATGCTACTCACCTGAGAAGATGTCTCTAAAGGCCTCTTCTGGAGCTGGCAGCGGCGAGCTGAGGGCTCTCTGGAAGGCCTCCTCTACCAGCTTCCTTGCCTCAGCTTTGATCTGCTCGAAGTCCTCCTTGGAAGCCAGCTTCAGCTCCACAGCCTGCTCCTCCAGCCTCCTGACTGGGTCGAGCTTCTCCCACTTCTCCTTCTCGCCTTCAGGCCTGTACTCCTCTGTGTCGACTATCTCGAGGTGAGGTGAGAGCCTGTATGTCTTGCAGTCCAACAGGGATGGCCCCTCTCCCCTTCTGGCCCTCTCTACCGCCCACTTTGCTGCCGTGTACACTGCTATCACGTCGTTCCCGTCTACCTCCAGGGCTGGCATGCTGTAGCCTAGTGCCCTGATCGCGTTGCTTTCAACTGCAGTGGACTCGCTTCTCCTCGTGCTGAAGGCGTACTGGTTGTCCTCGAGGACAAACACCACTGGAAGCCTGTAGATTGACGCTAGGTTGAGTGACTCGTGGAATGTGCCCTGGTTTGCTGCCCCATCTCCGAAGAAAGCTACTGCAACGCTGTCCTCTCCTAGGGTCTTGAAGGCTAGTGCAGCGCCCGCAGCGATGGGGATGCCGCCTCCAACTATGCCTGTGGCCAGGAACCTCTTGCTGCTGCTCGCGAGGTGCATGTGGCCTCCCTTACCCCTGCAGACTCCTGAAGCTCTCCCGTACAGCTCTGCTATGATGCCGTCTAGGGGAAGCCCCTTGCATACAGCGTGAGCTATGCACCTGTGGGTAGCTGAGACGAAGTCCCTGTCGGAGAGAAGCTCACACACGCCAGCTGGGATCGCCTCCTGGCCTCGGCCGAGGTGCAGCTCCCCTCTCATCTCGAAGCTCTCATACCTCCTCTTGAGCTCGTCTTCTAGCGTCCTGGCGAGCACCATCTTCCTGTAGAAGCTTAAGGCCAGCTCTCTTGTCACCTCAGCCTCCAGCTTCTCCTCCCTCTCGGCTAAAGAGTAGCTCTTGAAGCTCAGCAGGACTCTACTCAAGTGCTCACCTGAGAAATAGGGGGAAGCTCGCTTTAACTGTTGTGCTCTACCTGCGTAGCTTGAGCACACCTGATGCCCTGACAGCGTACATCACGGGGACGCCTATTATGGCTAGAAGCAGGAGCATGGTTGCCCTCTCTACTGCTGACAGAAGCAGCACGCCCTTGAAGATGCTAGCCAGCTTCTCAGGGGACGTAGGGGCCCCGAGGAGAGGGCCTCCGAGGGATATGAAGAGGAGGTTGCCGACCATGTGGTCTGAGACTATGCCAGCGTAGCCTGCTAGCACAGCTGCAGCAGGCATGGACTTCCTCCCATCATAGAGCTTAGGAAGCCACCTGCCTGTGGTGAGGAGCACAGCTAAGCCAGCCCAGTGGAGCACAGGATACCAGTAGGCTATCCTCCCTACTGCCGTGAGATACCAGCCAGCTATCAGAGCTGCTAGGACAGCTGAAGCCAGGATCCAGCCTCTCACCTTGCTGACCCTGTGGGTGACAGCTAGCCCAGAGACCAAGGCCGCTGTAGCTGGGCAAAGCGTCGTGGCAAGCCCCCATGGGCCTGATGCTCCAGGCGGTAGGACCCAGCCCACGAACGCGCCAAGCCATGCTGCAGCAAACCCTGTGAATGGGCCTATCAGCATGCCGTAGACTGGCCCCAGGAAAGCTGCTAGCTCTATCTTCCCCTTACCACCTCCCCCAACCACAGGTATCCCTGGGAGCATAGATGCCATCGCATACACTGCTGCTAGGACTGCTATGAGAGCTAGGTGCCTAGATGAGATGCTAGGCACGAGATCACCAGGCTAGGGGGGCCAGTGCAGCGTTTTAAACTTGCCTGGAAGCCCTGGAACAGGGGCTTCCATAGGTTCCAGCCGCCTGAGCCAGCACCCACAGTTTAAAGAGCTGCATGTACGGGGCCACCAGCTGAGCAGGTGGCTTGCTTGAGCAGCATATGGCCCTACATCCTCCCTCTTCCAGTTAAGCTCAATGAGCAGGCTAGGGTACTGCTTTCAGCATTCGGCTCAGAGGACGCCATAGAGATCTTGAGGTTCATGCCGGTAAGGGGCTTCGTCAGCCAGCAGGAGATAGTGGACCTGTTCAAGGACAAGAGGTCTGATAAGACTGTTGTGAAGAGGCTCAAGCAGCTTGTGAGGGCAGGGCTCCTCGAGGAGTCTACTGGGAGAGCTGAGTCTAGGGGGAAGACGGTTTGGGTCAGGAGGTATAGGCTGACCAAGCTTGGCGCCTGGATATCGATGCTCCTCTCCTCCCCCAAGCTTGTTGAAGACGAGTATGTGAGAGAGCTCTCAGTGGAGCTCTTCAAGCTGTACGCTGAGAGCGTAGCCAGGTTCTGCGTCGACTACAAGGTCAGCCCCAGGCTCCTGCTCAAGTCCTTCCTCAAGTCCTACCTGAGCAGCTTAGCTGCCTCAACCAGGAGGAGCGTGGATGCAGCTGTGTTCGGCTCCATGGCGCTAGACTACGAGATCCCTGTTGGGAGCCTTCCACTGGCTGAGGAGACTTACTTCACATCTGAGGCTGTTGTGCTCCCAGGTGGGATGGCAGCTAACGTGGCTGCAGCTCTAGCTCAGATGGGCGTTGCAGTCGCCCTAATGGCTAGGGTTGGCGCTGACGAGGCTGCTCTCATAGCCATGGCTAGGCTAGCTGAGCTCGGTGTAGACTTGAGCAGCATAGTGGTATCAGAGGAAGCTGAGACAGCCAGGACCTTCGTGCTTATCGCTGAGGATGGGAGGAAGCAGGTTGTGCTGCCAGCTAGGAGGGAAACCTCACTCTCACTGACCTCGCCTAGTGAGGTCAGCTGGAGCAGGGTTGAGGAGAGCAAGCTCGTGTATGTTGGTGAGGTCTACACTGAGATAGCTAGGGTGGTGGCCGGCTACGCCAGGGACAGGGAGAAGACCGTGGTCTATAGGCCTGGGCTGCCAATCCTCAAGAGCAGGGGGAGGCAGGCTCTTGAGGTGGCTAAGCTGGCAGACGTCTTCATCCTGAACATGGAGTCAGCTAGGGCCATCGGAGGCTGGAGGGAGAAGCTTATGGAGCTGGTGAGGGATGGCTGTGAAGCTGTCATCGTGACGCTCGGGAGCAGAGGGTGCATGGTATTGAGGAGGGAGGGTGTTGTGGAGCTGCTAGCTGAGAGAGCCTCAGCCAGAGACACAACTGGCGCTGGAGATGTCTTCTCAGCTGGATTGGCTAGGGAGCTGCTGAGGGGCGCTGACATCGAGCATGCCGCTGAGTTCGGCTTGAGGCTCTCAGCTAGATCCGTGTCAGAGGTTGGAGGCAGATACAAGCTAGCTGACTAGCTGGGAGGGCTGGCTAGCGTAGCCCACCTTTAAAAGCCTGGGCTGGTGGGGCGGTCAGGGCAGCTTTATGAGCGAGCCTAGGATCGGAGTCTACATATGCCACTGTGGCAAGAACATAGCTGGAGTCATAGATGTCTCTAAGCTAGTCGAGTACGCGTCGAAGCTCCCTGGGGTAGTGGTCGCCAGGGAGTACCCGTACATGTGCTCTTCTCCAGGGCAGGAGCTGGTGGCCAAGGACATAAGGGAGCTTGGCGTGAACAGGGTTGTGATAGCAGCCTGCAGCCCAAAGATGCATGAGCAGACTTTCCAGAAGGTGCTTGAGAAAGCTGGTGTAAACCCCCACCTCCTGGAGTTCGCTAACATAAGAGAGCATGTCACATGGGTCCACAGCTCAGAGCCGGAGAAGGCCCTGGAGAAAGCCAAGGCCCTGGTAGCTGGCGCTGTGGCGAAGGCAGCCCTCCTGGAGCCCATTGAGCCTGAGAGGGTCAGCGTAAAGGGAGCTGCACTCGTGGTCGGGGGAGGGATAGCTGGAATAAGGGCTGCACTCGACATAGCTAACGCCGGGTTCAAGGTCTACCTCGTTGAGAAGCAGCCTAGCATAGGAGGGCACATGGCTAAGCTCGACAAGACCTTCCCAACGCTAGACTGCTCACAGTGCATCCTAACCCCCCTGATGGTTGAGGCTGCAAGCCACCCTAACATAGAGCTCATGACATACTCTGAAGTCGAGAGCGTAGAGGGCTACGTGGGTAACTTCAAGGTGAAGGTGAGGAGGAAGGCAGCATACGTAGACTGGGACAAGTGCGTCGGCTGCGGGCTATGTGCTGAGAAGTGCCCTGTCAAGAAGGTCCCAGACGAGTTCAACGAGGGCCTCGGGTACAGGACAGCAATATACTTCCAGTTCCCTCAGGCTGTCCCGAGGAGGCCTGTGATAGACAGCGAGCACTGCCTCTACTTCACGAAGGGGGTCTGCAGGGTGTGTGAGAAGGTGTGCCCAGCTGGCGCCATAGACTTCAGCCAAGAGGACAGAATAGAGGAGATAGAGGTTGGAGCGATAGTCGTGGCCACAGGGTTCAAGCTGCTAGACCCAAGGGAGGTCCCAGAGTACGGCTACGGGAGGTTCAGAAACGTCATAACAGGCCTAGAGCTGGAGAGGCTGTCCTCAGGTGGAGGCCCGACAGCAGGGAAGATCCTCAGGCCATCAGATGGGGAGCCGCCCAAGCGAGTGGCTATACTCCTGTGCGTCGGCTCCAGAGACGAGAAGCACCTCCCATACTGCTGC
>QMWA01000078.1 GCA_003661385.1 Thermoproteota archaeon
CTTTGTTGGATTAGTTCCTGCGTTTCTCACGAATATTAAGAGTTCTCCACTTGGTAGGACTTCAACCTTGTCTATCTTGAGCAGTCCTGTAGTTTTTACACGCTTTCTCTCTATCCTTTCTTGTGTCTGTGACTGTGATGTCTTAATCCATAGGTATGTTGTGGCTGCTGCTGCTAGTGAGATTGTCGCCAGTAGTATGGCTGTCAATGCTAGGCTTGTGCCTCTTCTTCCCTGTTTTCTCCGTGCTTTGGTGAGCATTATGTTTTTCTTCATTTTTCTTACTCACCTAAATGTTCCCTGCTCTATGGAATATTTTAAGTTTTGTGCCTGAGGGCATTTCTAGTTGTATGGCTTCGAGTTCACTTTACTGTCTGCAGAGTTTCTTTGCTGAAAGACACTAGCTGCTGCTATTTTTGTATATTACATTCAGCTTGTAATTCATGTAATTCCTGAGACTTTATTTGCTCTGTGTTTGTGGGGTGTTTCTGCTTGGCTGCCAGCAGCTTCCTATACTCCTGTAGCTGCTTGCTGCTTTGCTGCTCTTGATGCTGCTATATTCTAATGTAGAAGAATGGATGCAACAATTGGATAGGCTCTAGTCTGCTTGTGAATCTTTAAATGCACATGGAGCATGGGTTTAAGGGGGTTGTCCTCTTGTCTCTTGCTGTTGAAGCCTACAAGTTCTTTGGTAGGAGGACTGAGGGCAGTAGGCTAGCTGGTTGGCTCACTAACAGGCTTCAGAAGGCTGCTATAAGTATGATGCCATCTGTCTACTTAGCATTAGCCATTTTTGCATCCATCTTGGCTGCGTCTGTTACTGGTATAGTTGTTCCATCGATTCTCCTGTTGCTTCCACTTGAGCTCTCATCTATAGCTAAGGTCATAGGTATAACTTCTCCTGTGCTTGTTGGTCTTGTTACATTTGGTGTGTTTATGGTGTATCCTGATTTAAAGGCTAGTAGTAGGAGGGCTGATATAGATAAGAGGCTTCCTTATGCTGTAAGCTATCTTGCTACTTTGGCTAGTGCAGGTGTTTCTCCTGTTTTTATGTTCAGGATTTTGGCTAATCAGAGGGATGTTTATGGTGAGGTTGCTCGTGAGTTTGGGCTTATTCTGAGGGATATTCTCGTGTTTGGGCGTGATCTGTTGACTGCTCTTGAGAGGGCATCTAGGAGGTCTCCTTCGCTGAAGTTCAAGGACTTTTTGGAGTCTTTTATTGCTACTGTGAGGAGTGGGGGTACTTTGCAGCAGTTTCTGGAGGCTGAGAGCGAGAGGCTTATGGAGGAGCGTAGGGTTAAGATTAAGGAGCTTGCTGACCGTGTTGGGATGATGGCTGAGTTTTATGTGATTCTTTTTGTGGTAACTCCTCTGGTTTTCATTGTGATGTCTAGTGTTATGAGCTCTCTGGCTCCGGGGACTGCTTTGTCTGTTACAGCTCTGGTTGTGCTTTTTGCGTTTATAATGATGCCTGCTGGTGTTCTAGCGTACTCTCTGGTACTTGATGCTATGAACCCTGAGAAGTGAGTGGTGGTTTCTTGCAGCTGCTGGATTTTATATCTGTTGTAGCTTGTTTGTGTGCTCTTGTTGTTGCTTCTGTTCAGGATCTTAGGAGTAGGCTTGTTGATGATAGGATATGGTTTGCTTGCTTGGCTGTTGTTGTCCCTGTTGAGGTTATTCGTGTGGTTGTATGTGGTGGGCTGTGTTTGCATTTGGCTGCTATAGGGTGTGGTCTTGCTATTGCGTTGGCTTTGAAGCTTTCTGGGGTGATGGGGGAGGCTGACTGCATTGCTATTGTTGTCTGTGCTCTGGCGCTTCCTGTCTATGGGAGGGGGCCTGTCTTAGGCTTTATGGGCGTTGATGTGTTTCTTAACTCCATTTTGCTGAGCGTGTTTTCTGTGTTCTACTTCCTCGGTAGATCTTTGGTTGCCTACTTGAGGGGGGGCTTGCCGAGGGGTGTTGAAGCTTCTTTGCCTGTTAAGGCTCTGCTTCCTCTTGTAGCTTATCCAGAGAAGCTGAGTGTGCTGTTGAGCAAGAGTAGTGTGCTAGCTCCTGTAGAGGAGTTTGCTGTGGATGGTGGTGTGCGGAGGCGTGTTCGGCTTAGCTTGAGGGTTGATGTGTTTGATGGCGGGTGGAGGGAGGTTGCTGAAGAAGTGTATTCCATAACTGGAGACGTATACGTATGGTGTACTATAGGATTACCTCACATAGTTTTCATACTTGGTGGCTTTTTAGCTGCCCTTACAGTAGGCAACATAATATTTAAGTTGGTGTTCATGATACTCACTTAGAGGCGTTGAGCTTGCAGCAGGGGTTCCTTTCCTGGCTAGCATCTCGGATAAGTGAGCTGCTTAGTAGGCTTCCTCTTCCAGAGGCATTGAAGTCGCCTATCATGTTTGTGATGTTCATAGGTGTCTTGGTTTCCTTGGTCGTGTTCTTGTACTCTCTTGCCTCGTACTTAAAGGCTAGACGGGCTGTAACTATGGCTAAGGAGCGTGAGCTTCCTCCTCCACCGAGAGCTCCTGGAGCTCCTCCTCCACCTAAGCCTGAGCCTTCTCCTTCCTTGCTGTCTGAGGTCTTATCTGGTGAGCCTAAGGCCACTAAAGTTGGTGTTGGGGAAGAGTTAATAGGTGGTGATAGGGAGGTTGTCGGGGAGCTAGGTATGGGTGAACGCTCGACATCACCCTCAGAGTTGGATATAGAGGAGCTTTCTAAGAGGCTTAGTGAGCTTAAGCGCGAGCTTGAGTCTATGGCTGAGCAGCCTCCGCCTCCTTCTCCTGAGAAGCCTGTGTCTGAGCTTCCTCCTCCACCTCCTCCTTCAGCTCCGGCTCCCTCTGAGGAGCCTCTGCCCGTTGCTAGGGAGCCTGAGAAGCCAGCTGAAGCTGAGAAGCCTCCTGAGCTGGCGCCTGTGGAGGCTAGGTTTGAGCAGGTGCTTAAGGAAGCTGAACCTGAGCCTGCTGTGGCAGAGGCGAGGGCTGAAGCCCCTAAGGAGCCTGGCTATGTGAAGGCTAAGATCAAGGCATTAGAGGCTGCTTTGAAGGAGCTTGAGAGGCTTAGAGCAGCTGGTGAGGTGGGTAGTGAGAGCTATAACTCCCTAAGAGATGAGATATCCTCTCAGATCGAGTTGTTGAGGAAGGATCTTGAAGCTATTGAGAAGAGGCGTAGGCTTGAGGAGCTTATGAGGAAGAGAGAGGAGTATGCTGCTAAGCTGAAGGAGATTGAGGAGGAGATTAGGAGAATTCAGTCTACTTTATAGGGGGTAAGCTTGTCTAAGAGGAGGAGGGAGAAGGCTGAGTCAGCTAAGGAGGCTCCTCTGCTTAGTGAGTCTGTTGAGGTTAGGGTGCTTTCTCCTGAGATAGTCAAGGCAGTTGAGAAGGCAGTTTCTAGGATGAAGGTGATAACTCCTTACTCTGTCGCCTCGTCGCTTAAGATACCAATGAGTACTGCGAAGAAGGCTTTAAGGGCTCTTGAGGATGAGGGGAAGATCTCTCCTGTAGTTAAGAGTTGGAAGATAGTGATCTATGCTCGTGGCAGAGGGGGTGAGTAGCCTCGCTTGCACTACATTGAGAAGTATCCTCTCTACTTTATGACTCCACGTGGTGATATAGCTACTGGAGAGGTTTTACGGTATCTGTCTCCGATGACTGCTGACAAGCTGTTTCATCTCCTGCCGATAAGGAGTATGGTGATAAGGAGGGGCTGCCTGCTGGTTATAGAGAAGGATGTGCGGGAGGGGGTTGAGAGGGGGAAGAGGAGCTTGTCTACTGGTGAAATAGCCTACTCTCCACTATCTAAGGCTATAATGGTTGCCTTGTGTGATGTTGATGTATCTCATCCGGTGAACCCGCTGGGTAGGGTTATAGAGAACTTATCTGCACTAGAGAGGCTTCAAACTGGAGAGTCCATAGTGCTGCATGTTGAGCTTATGCCCTAGGCTTGGAGCTTCTTGACCATCACCCAGGCATCTTCTCCGTCAGCATAGTACCCGACTATCTTGTCTCTTATCTTGTACCCTAGCTTGTGGTATAGCCTTATGGCTGGGTCGTTTGTAACTCTCACCTCTAGGTACATTTCCCTCACGCCATGCTGCTTCATAGCTTTCTCCGCCTCCTGCATCAGTGTTGTTCCTATTTTCATTCTCCTAGCCTTAGGGTCTACTGCTATGGAGACCACATGCCCTTTCTTGACGAGCTTCAGCCCCTCTCTTGCTCTCTCTATTCTGCACATTATGTAGCCTACTACCTTGCCATCCATTTCTGCTACCAGGAAGGTGTCTGGCCAGTTCCTGAGGATGTGCTCAAAGAAGCTTTTTGGGTAGTTTTCTGGGAGGTTCTCGTAGTTGAGCTTTATGACCTCGGTTATGTCTTCCTCTCTGCACTTTCTGACCTTGAATGCATGCTGCTTTGCATCTAAACCTTTATGAGGGCTTAGCCTAGTGTCTCTCAAAATATCCCCGGTGGGAGCCTGCTGTATTCTAGCGACCTCTTATCAGTGGTTGAGCAGTTTTTTAAAGTTAGAGAGCATGCCACTGTACGTGGTATACCAACGTTCTGGGTTGAGCTTGAGCCTGATATGCAAGCTAAGTTCAGGTCTCTGCTATCTACAATAAGGTCTCAGAACCTTATTGCTGTTCTAAGTGAAGACCAGGGGCTGGGAAAGATATCTATACTCAGGGCGCCAAGAGCAAGGAGGAGGTCTAGGCTGTTTTACGCAGCTCTCCTGGTGGTGACGCTGGCTACTGTATGCTACTCTGGCTTCATACATGTAAAGAGCTTCAACGAGTCTCTCAGGGAGCTGGGCAGAGAGCCTGTACACGTCTTATCTAACACCGTTGCATTTGCTGTGAGCCTGTTTTTCATACTAGGGTTACATGAGCTTTCCCATATGTTCGCCTCTGTTAAGCATGGTAAGAGGCCTACGCCTCCGATGTTCATACCTGGCCCCCCTCCACTGGGTACTCTAGGTGCTGTGATACTCTCTGAGGAGCCTCTTGTTGACATGGATGAGGTTCTAGATACTGGCTTCTCTGGGCCGCTAGCTAGCTTTCTGGTCTCCTTGGCCGTGCTGGCGGTAGGGCTGCCAGCGTCTGTGAGGGTTCCCGAAGAGGTTGTAGCAAGGTGGATTGCAGCTAAGAAGGCTCAGCTTATACCTACTCCACTAGCCTACCAGCTTGTCGAGATGCTAGTGGCTAGAGGATCTGGAGCATACCTTCTGTCTCCTGTCGCCTGGGCTGGGTGGGCTGGCCTCTACGTGACTTTCCTCAACCTCCTTCCGATTGGGCAGCTTGATGGAGGCCACATAGTGTACTCTCTTTTCCATGGCAGGGCTTCTGCTCACCTGCTGCTGAGTGCAGCTGGCTTGCTCGTGCTCTTCTACACTAACCCTGCGATGGCTATACTCGTACTTGCACTACTGCTTATGGCTCCTTCTCACCCTCCTCCGCTGGATAGAGTTAGCAAGGTAGCTGGGAGGAGAAGGGCCATATACCTGGCTGCCTATGCTCTGATGCTGGCTTTATCCTGCCCTATTCCAGCTAGCTGAGGTGTTCTGCTTGTCAGCTGAGCTAGCTGAGGTGCTCAGCTCCTTTCAACACGTCTCCTGGGGGGAGAGCAGCACACACTTTCTCCTCAAAATTCTGTCGCTGATGAAGCTGTGGAAGTCTGGCTTCAGGTGCTTTTCGTTTGAGAGAGAGCTTATGGGGCTTAGGCCAGATATACTTGGAATGAGGAGATTTAATCAGGTGGTTGAGGTGGCCTGGGTTGAGTGTGGTGGCATGAATAAGAGCTGGAGGGAGGTCAAGGCTGTTGGAGGCAAGCTTGCCAGAGAGGTAACTAGGAGAGCTAAGCTGAAGTGTAGGGTGGTCTACATATGGGCAGTTTCCAGTAGGGTCTGTGCTCCTGAGGGCATTCAGGTGTGGTTCTTCCCAGAGCACCTGCTGTCTCTGGCAGCTAGCATCTTAAGCTGGGTGTAGCCTTTGAGAGCTCGTTGGAAGCTGCCCTTGGCAGCAGCTCTCGCTGCAGCTGCCTTAGCTCTGTCTCAGCGTGGTGGCATCGATATCTTGCTGGCGGCTTGGACTCTATTCTGTCTTGCTCCAGCTATTCTCATCCTGCCTCCAGGTAAACTGCTAGCTGGCTTGACGCTGTCAACTATAGTATTCCTGCTTGTGGGCATCGTAAGCCACAGTATAGCCGCCATTATGAGCTTTTCTTCTCTTATACTCCTCAAGGTGCTCCCAATAGGGGGTAAAACGGAGCCTAAGGGAGGTTTGTCTGCAGCAAGGCGCCTCTTGAGGGCTGGCTTGGCGCTGGCGCCTCGTAGAGGAGAAGGCGAGGTGCTGCAGCAAGTCCCCTCAATCTCCCAGCTCACGCTGCGCTGGAAGCCGAGCTTGTCTATCGTTGGGGAGAGCAGAGTCCACGCGATCAAGCTCCTGGAGTACCTCATACTTCCTCTGACAGGAGGGCTTAGGCAGCCTATGGTCGTGTTTGATGTCACAGGAAAGCTCTCTGGATTGGCTGCGGTTAAGCAGGCTGCTGGGAGGGTTAAGGTCATAGATGGCAGGCAGATAGACTTCACGTACTATGAGCCTCTAGACAAAGTGGGGTTCATACAGCTGCTCTCCAGCTTGCTTGGCGATGTAGATGTGGGCGCTGCTAGAGTTGCTGTGGAAGATGGATTAGCTGCTTTCCTTGAGGCTTCTAGCCGCGAGTCTACTCTGAAGAGCATAGCTGAAGTCCAAAGCAGGCTTGGCTACTCCCCTCTTGAGGACCTGCTTGACCTGAGTAAGGTGAACGTGATAGACTTATCTGCAGTCATAGACCCCAAGTTGAGGGGGGCTTTCCAGAGGTTAATAGACTTGCAGCTGTACCGGCTTACTAAAATGGGTTTATCTGCCCCCGTAGCTCAGCCTCTAGATCTGCTATCGCAGAGAGCTGATGAGGTGCTGAAGGGCACGCTGATGGAAGTCTTATCCAGGATAGAGGAGGAAGCAGGCCTCGTGATAGCTCTATCAGCCTACTCAGACTTCGAGTTCACAAGCTTGACCAGAGATCTCCTGATATCCGTGAGATCAGTGCCAAGAAGCCTCTCCAGAATGTTAGATTCTTTAAGGGAAGGCTTATCCAAGGAGCTAGCTAGGCTACCTGCATGGGAGGCACTCTATGTTGCTAGAGAGCCTAGTGGTCTTCAAGCCTATAAGGTCAGCTTAACTTCAGCAGACTTATCTCTGGTTCCTCAGCCTGCTGTCCATGCGCAGCCAGCTCGAGTGAAGGCTGTGGTAGGTGCTCTGAGGTCTCTTGGCAGGAAGGAGCTTGAGGCTGCTCTGAGGCTCATATCGCGGGCCAAGGAGGCTCCAATCCCAGAGCATGAAGCGAAGGCTGTTGCCCAAGTGAGGAAGCCTATGAGGCTCCTTAACCTCTTAGTGGAGCTAGGCATCTTAGACTGGGACCTAGTCTTCACGGAGAGGGGGGAGCCTAAAGCTGTCTTCAAGTCCACGCCTCTCGCTGAAGCAGTCCTAAGGGAGCTACTTCCAGAAGAACCTTATAGCCTCTAGGCTTATCTTAAGCCCCCACTCTATATCTCCGACGTGCACCTCAATGCAAGCTCTCTCATCATAACCTATCTCAGCCAGCTCCTTGTACACTGCTCTCCAGTCTATCTCACCTGCTCCAACAGCCAGGTGGAGGTCGCTTCCATCTCTGAGGTTGTCGTGTACATGTAGGTGTACTAGCTTGTGGTAGAGGTTTGACACATACGACCTGAGCTTCTCCATATCAGACCCCTGTATGCAGGCATGTCCTACATCTAGCGTGAACATGAGCTTCGGTATCCTGTTGGTTATGTCAACTAGGCTCTTTACAGACTTGAAGAAGCCGTGGTCAACGTTCTCTATGGCAAC
>QMWA01000079.1 GCA_003661385.1 Thermoproteota archaeon
GTTGTTGGAATAATCACAGAGAGAGATCTTGTCGAAAGAGTTGTAGCAGAGGATAGGAAGCCTTCTGAAGTGGCTGTAGAGGAGGTCATGACGAGGAGACCTGTAACGATATCCTCTAAGCAGACTCTGATTGAAGCCATGGAACTCATGAGAAAGCATGGGATAAAGAGGCTTGTAGTGCTCTCAGATAGCGGTGAACTTGCTGGAATCGTGACGCAGACGGACATAATGAGAGTCACACCAAGCATGATAAGTAGGCTGATGATGATGATGGTTAAGGAACTCGAGGAGGAGGAAGCTGTCGTCCCAGAGAGGGTGTATGTGAGTGGAGAGTGTGCTAGATGTGGAATATACTCTGATAGGCTCACTTTAGTTAATGGAGTCTACCTGTGTGAAGAGTGTGCTGCTGAGGTGTCATCTAGCGAAGTTAGGGAATAAGGCGTGTTTAGTATGCCATATCTTTGGATGGAGCTTGACTTAGAGAGGGCTCGTGCTCTCTCCAGCTTCCTCAGGATAGACGGGTAGTGGCTTCCAATCCAGTACTCCTTCCCGCACTTTTGGCACCTCCACCGGCTCCCCATCTTCTCTAGCACTGCATTGCATATTGGACACCGTGTATTATCTGGAGGAAAGCTGAGGGATATCTTGAGGTGATAGCTGAGAAATGCTAGCACCTCCTCTACGATGTGGGTCTTTAACAGGGCTGCAGGTACGCCTAGCTTGGTAGCTTTCTTAAAAAGCCCCTTATCCATCGTTATCAATATGGAATTGTGGGTGACAGAGTACTCTAGGATCTCCTCGTCTTCTCTGTCTAATACTATGGTAGATACACCTAGCATCCTTAGCCATCTAGCAATGTGAGCCAACATGGCGTCGACCACAATATCCATTAGCCTGGCACCTTGAATATGTAGACTTGACGTATCCCAGCAGCTTCCTTGGGATAGACTAGCTCCAGGTAGTCTAGGCTGCCGAGACCTGCTCTCCACGCCTCGAGACCTAGCTTGAATATCGTGGTATTAAACCCTGTTTCTGTTGGAAATACCCTGCGTAGGCTGGTGTCGAACTGTATGAAGTCCCGGTAGTCTTTGAGAGCGATGTGACACATAGCATGCCACTTCCCCACGGGGTATACTCTGCCCATGAGATATATGCCGAACATGTTTGTTCCTCCAGTCTGCCAGTCTGTAAGCTCAGCTGCAAAGTCCAAGACTACATAGGAGATGTTAAATCTCATACAAAGGTTTAGCATCTCCTCTTCTGTGCCCATGAAAGCTTTAGCTATCTCTCTTATCTGGGTACTGTTCAGGGTGTTTCCATCAGCACAGGTTATGCGTGCAGCACCATAGTCTATCCAGTAGCCATAGTCCCACCATGACAAGATTACGTCATACTTTGTCGTGTTTTCTCTTATCCAGTCTAGAGCTGCATTCCAATCTGGTGTGAACCCAAGAGAGTACTTTGGTGCAACTATGGCTGTCTTGTAGAGTGGAGGCGTTATTAGGAGGACAGCAACGACAATGAGCATTATAGGTGTTGTAAGTGGGCTTAAATCTACCTTAACCCTCCTTCTCTTTTTCCTCTTTAGCCTCGCTTTATAGGCGGCAGTTATCCTCTTATGCGCATCTGAGAATCTCGCTAGGCACCACCTCGCCACATAAGCTGATACTATAGCAATGAACACTGCGGTTAGGGGGCTAAGACGCACTAGAGAAGCACCGAAGTACACAGAGGCTAGGGACAACATGAAGATGAAGACTGCTTCCTTGGACTTTTCTCTAGCTATATCCTCGATGAAGAGAAGAGTCATCCCTAGAGCAGCTAAGACGAGAGTCGTTGAAAAGTCTCTAACAAGCATCCCTGGTGCATGCTCTGCTACGGTGGCTGTAACCGATCCAGGCGGAAGCTTTGCAAATGGATTTACCGTTCTTATCATCCTTATGGTGGTCTTAGATGCTGTCCCTGTGGCTACGGCAATGACCAGAGGAAGAGGAAGAGCTACCAGCGGCGTTAACCTCCATAGCACTTTCTGAGCTGCTGTTACATGAGAAGATGAGGCTCTCTTTGATAGGAAGTAATGCACCACTGCAACTGCTATAACACCCCATGCAAACAGGGCCTCAGGGCCTGTAACGAAGCGTACAGCTGAGAGGTGTGGGATCCATGTTGATGCTAGGAGGCATGCTAATGGAGGATATAGGAGGGAAAATGCTGTTTTCCAGTCAGCTGCTCCTAGTACCATTAGTGTAAGGTACACGAGAGGGTAGCCATCTAGTATGAACCTGAAGCCAGCCCAGAGGCCAGCGAAGTACACTAGTAGTAGGCCTGATGCAACTGAATAGAGTATAGTCTTGTACTCTTCTCGCGACTTCATCGCTTTCATTGTAAAGTAGATGGTGAAGCATAGTACTGGTAAGGCCATGTGCTCGTGTCTATACCATCCTGCAGCCGTTCTCTGGAAGTGCCCAAAGGATGTAGCAAGCATGTATGCTGAAAAGACCGCTGAAGCTCTCCCAATGAGCTCTCTTACAATCAAATACACACCAATGACGCATATGGAGCCTAGTATTGGTGGTAGAGCTGATGCAAATGTGGATAGCGAGAGGCCTTTGACAAAGAGCTTAGCTATCTGGTACAGAGCTGCACCAGTGTAGTAGTGGAATATGGGAAGCACAGAAGATGGCTTATAGCTCCATGGGTGCCATGCAGGGGGGTATAGCTCTGGAAGCTTGCCGTTCTCTAGTAGGAGCTTTGTTAGCTTATAGTGTAGCAGTGGGTCGTCTGTTGTAAATTTGAAGCCAAACTTGAGCGCTGGAAGCAGCCTTAAGTAAACAGCTATAAGGTATGCAGCAGCTACTGCAGCTATCTCAAGCAATACTTGCAGCCTTTTAGAGCCAAGCTTCTCTGAGATAGTTATATAGAGAGACATGTAAGAGCCCTGAAGGCTTCTAGTAGATGGCTTAATTACTTTTTGGTGGCTGGCATGGTCAGGGAAGTCTCCATCATGGATCTGCACGTTCATACAGTCTACTCCAGAGACTCGGTGATTCCCCCTCAGCTAGTTGCCTCATACGCTCGTGTAGTTGCTTCCCTCGATGGAATAGCGATAACAGACCACAACACGCTTGAAGGATGGAGAAGAGCTGCTCGAAGCATGAAGGAAGGGGAATTCCTGCTTATACCTGGAGTCGAGCTTGAATTCCCTGAGGGAGAGCTCCTCCTGTATGGGATAGAGGAGCTGCCAAAGCGCTTTAGTGCAGCTGATGCGATAGATTATGCTCGGGAAGCCGGAGGAGTCGTTGCAGCACCTCATCCATTTGATAGTCGCAGAAAAGGCATTGCTGAGCTTGTATATAGTTTAAGTCTTGATGCTATTGAGGTAATCAATGCTAGGAGCTCTAAGAAGGCGAACTCTATGGCAGCTGCAGCTGCTAGATCGCTGGGAGCAGCTAGGCTCGGTTCAAGCGATGCGCATACACCCATTGAAATAGGGCGAGCAGTCACAGTCTTCAGAAGGAGAGTAGATAGCCTAGATGACTTTGTTAGATACATCCTATCTAGAGACACGGTGGCTGCGTGGGGGGGTGTGCTCTTTGGAGCGAGAAGGATTAGAGTACGCTAGCATCGCTGGCATGCTTGCTGTAGCAGCCATGTATGTTGGCGTCCGTAGGGAGATGTGCTTTGGCTGGGATGAAGCTATGTATGGATGCATTGTGAGAAGCCTGTCAAGCTCACTGTGGAACTTTACAATATGCGGTGTGCCAGCTTTACATAAGCCACCGCTATATCCCTATGCTGGGCTTATGCTAAGCAGAATCCTAGGAGTGAGCTGGGGGCTTAGAGCTGTAGCCTCAGTATCAGGCATCCTGACTGCAGTGGTCTCATATGCCATCTGCTTGGAGGTTTATGGTGATCGTAGGTCAGGATTGATATGTGCTCTTCTGACAGCTGCAAACCCCCTAATGTGGTATTTCAGCACAAGATGCCTGTCTGACAGCATGGGTGCACTTACATTTGCAGCTGTTGCTCTCATGTCAATTAAATCTGCTAAGAGCAGCAGGGCAGTAGATCTAATGACGCTAGGCCTGCTTCTTGGATTAGCAGCTGAGGCCAGGTACCCGAATGCGATAGCTGCTGTGCTACCCGCAGCTGCCTTTTTATCCCATAGGATAAAGCTGAGAGAATGGTCTAGAGTTATAGGCTATGTTTCAGTGGGTATTCTGGCTGCTACAGCCCCCTTTATAGCTCTTAACCTCAAGCTCTATAACCATCCATTTAAAGGACCCTACTTCGCATCAAGACTGATAAGGCTTGATGTACCAGTTTCCTCCTTGAAAGCAGCTGTGTGGCTTGCTATATACGCTAATCTGCTCCTCCCAGCTGCAGTATATAAGCTGATGAGAGAAAAGCCTAGCAGCAATGAGATGCTGCTAGTAGTGTGGGCCCTCTTAGTGATTATTGTTGTCTTCCGCTTACCTCATAAGGAAGAAAGGTTTTTCATGCCTGCTATCCCTCCTCTGTCGATTTTGGCCTCGAGATGTATGGCTAAGCCTCGTGAAAGAACACTTATCCCCCTGGTTCTGTTGCTTAATGTTGCTGGATTCAGCTGGCTTTATGTGAGAACAGCTGACATGGGGTGTGTTGAAAAGGAAGCTGGGCTCTATGTGGCTAAGCATCCGAAGCCAGGTATCGTTGTCTCTGAGCTTGTCCCTCAGATATCCTTTTACAGCGGAAAGCTGGTGGTCAGGTTCCCGCCCTCTGCCAGCGAGCTTAGGAACCTGGCTGCAGAAGGAAAAATCGGGTATGTAGTTCTCTCGACCGGTAGAAACAGGTCGCCAGAGTACGCCTGGAGAATGCTTAGAGAAGGCATGATGACACAGGTTTTTGTAGCAGAGAGTAAGGGGATGACTGTCATAGTTGCGGAGTTCCCCTCTGAGGTGAGGGAAAGTGGAAGTTGAGAAGTACTTCGTGGAGAGAGACGAGTTGGAAGCCGAGGAGTACCGTGAGCTCCTCAATAAAGCTAGAGAAAAGCTGAAGAGCCTAGATAAACTCAGGTACATCTCGTTCATAATGTTAAAGCCTGATGCTGTAGCTAGGGGGCTTGTAAACAAGATCCTATCAGAGTTTCACAGCAGAGGTATATATCCGGTGAAAGGAAAGATTGTCCAGATGGGAAGCAGGGAAATAGATGAGCTCTACAAGTTTGTGAAGATAAAGTACGCAGATAGCTGGTGGGTTATGCCTAAGGTCTTTAGGCTGGCTCCATGTGTCCCGTGTATCGTAGTGGGAGACCCGAGGGAATATGATACTCTGTCTCACAGGATAAGAGCCGAGATAGGACCTACAACACCAGCAGCAGGGGGGCCTAACCACATGAGGTACATGTTTAAGGGAGGAAATAGGGTCTTTAATCTGATACACGCGGGGGATGACCCGGCTGCTAGCCTAAGGGAGGCTTTAGTCTTCTTCACATGGGATGAGATAGCTGAAGTGCTTAACAAGCTGGATCTGAGCTCTTTAAGTGAGACTGGTGAGTGGAGAGCCCCAGAGGAGATCAGCCGCTATGAGTTTAGTGACGATATAGGGCTTGCTAGCGTCTTGGCTAGAGTTAAGGAGAGAGCAGCTGAAGTTATAGAGAAGTGCATCGGAGAAGAGCTTAAAGAGCTTAGAAAGCTACTTAGCGATGAGAGAAAGTGCAGCACAGAGGAAATAAGCGAAATCAGGAGAAGGCTCAGGGAAGTATGGTCTAGGGAAAGCGAGGTACTAGCAGAGGCAGCTCGTATAGTCGAAGAGAAAGCTCGTAGCATCCTCAGAGAAGCTGAGAGCATTGAAACAAAAAGAAAGGAGGTTGAGAACGCGGTTAACGCCCTTGATGCAATAGAGGTCTTTAGAAGCCTTTTGAGCGAGAGGAGCATAATAAGTGATAGGTTTGAGGTCATGCTAGCTAAGGCCATAAGGCTAGGACTCGTGAAATCAGACTGGGAGGAGGCTTTTCTCCACACCTACTGGGCTACAGGCAAGCAGATGCTTAAAGACCTCATGGAGAAGAAAGGAGAAGACGCTATTTAGAGCGTCAATGCTTAAAAAGCCAGCCATCAGACTAAGACTAGGGATAATTAGGTGGGCAGATGAGCACAACTCCTAGGAAGCTCATATTAAGGGTCGAGGACATAAGGAGACAGGAAGATTTTGGGCGCGGAATTGCAAGGATGGACGCATTAGCTATGCGTAAGCTGGCGCTTAGAGCAGGCGACTTCGCCAGAATTAGAGGAGAAAGAGTATCTCATGTAAAAGTCCTACCTTCCACACCAGATGATAATGGCAGACTTGTGATAAGGCTGGACAAGTTTATTAGAAGAAACATAGGAGCTTCGTTGGGCTCTAAGGTTGAGGTTGAGAAAGCCATAGTGAGAGAGGCTACTAGGGTTATTCTCGCTGCAAAGGAGCCCATACCCAATAGGACGGACTTCGCGAGATGGGTTAAGAGGAGACTGCTAGATCAAGCGGTGACAAGAGGCGACATCATACATATACCAACGCTGACAAACTTCATCCCATTTGCTGTTACCGTCGTTAAGCCAGATGGTGTTGGTAAGGTCACAGAGAGAACCATTGTCGAGATAAGCGAGAGGCTGGCTGCGGCAGGAGAGATAACGGTCCCGTCAGTGACGTATGAGGACATCGGTGGACTTAAGGAGGAGATAGAGAGGATAAGAGAGATGGTGGAGCTCCCTCTAAAGCACCCTGAGCTCTTTAGGAGAGTAGGGATAGATCCACCGAAGGGGGTACTCCTCTATGGACCACCAGGCTGTGGCAAGACTCTGATAGCTAAAGCTGTGGCAAATGAGAGCGGAGCCCACTTCATATCAATACAGGGCCCAGAGATAATGAGCAAGTTCTATGGTGAGTCGGAGAAGAGGCTAAGGGAGATATTTGAGGAAGCACAGAGAAATGCTCCGTCCATAATATTCATAGATGAGATAGACTCCATAGCCCCGAAGAGAGAGGAGGTTACTGGAGAAGTTGAGAGGAGAGTTGTAGCTCAGCTGCTTAGCTTGATGGATGGACTTCAAGGGCGTGGAGAAGTAATAGTAATAGGTGCAACAAACAGACCAGACGCCCTTGATCCAGCGCTCAGAAGGCCAGGTAGATTTGACAGAGAAATAGAGATAGGTGTGCCAACAGTTGAAGGCAGAAAGGAGATACTCCAAATACATACCAGAAACATGCCACTTGCTAAGGATGTAGACTTAGATGAGCTGGCTAGGATAACTCACGGGTTCGTGGGAGCTGATCTAGCAGCACTATGTAGAGAGGCGGCTATGGCAGCGCTCAGGAGGTATCTACCAGAGATAGACTTAGACCAGGAGATGATACCAACAGAGGTCTTGGAGAAGATAGAGGTCCAGATGAGAGACTTTAAGGAGGCTCTTAAGGTTGTACAGCCTTCAGCGCTGAGAGAAGTAAGGCTGGAAGTACCTAATGTCAAGTGGAGTGATATAGGTGGGCTTGACGACGTGAAGGGGGAGTTAATTGAGGTCGTTGAGTGGCCTCTTAAGTACCCAGAGAGCTTCTCCAGGCTAGGAATAGCCCCACCGAGGGGAGTACTCCTCTATGGACCACCAGGCTGCGGCAAAACACTGCTGGCCAAAGCTGTTGCAACAGAAAGCGAAGCCAATTTCATAGCAGTCAAGGGCCCAGAGATCATGTCCAAGTGGGTTGGCGAGTCAGAGAAGGCCATAAGAGAGATATTTAGAAAGGCCAGGCAGGCTGCTCCATGCATAATATTCATGGATGAGATAGATGCCATAGTTCCCGTTAGAGGGGCAGGCTACGGTGACTCTAGAGTGACAGAGAGAGTGATA
>QMWA01000080.1 GCA_003661385.1 Thermoproteota archaeon
CCGCTGTAGCAGCTGCTACAGCGGCTGTTGGGGGCAAGCTCTGCGAGAGGGTCCCTGAGAGGCCTCTGATGCTCGCTTCCTCAGCCCTCTTCATTGCAGCAGGCATGCTCACAGCTCTCGGCGTCCTCTAGCAGAGGCAGCCCTCAGCCTGCTCCACGAGGCCAGTATCAAGGCCAAGCAGACCACATTCACTGCAGTTGAGAGGGCTAGAGTCCTGTCGTAGCCTATCTCCTCCATTATGAAGCCTACAGCAAGGTTCCCTGCTGACCCTGACAGTGCTCGTATGCTCGCTATGGTGCTCATGGTGAAAGCTCTCTCACTCTGGCTTGAGACCCTAGCTGCAAGAGACTCTGACGCTATCCAGTAGAGGATGCCGATAGGCACCATCCAGAGGGCTACGAAGGCAGCTGGGCTCTGTATCACAGCTAAGGCAGGAAGGTAGAGCATGTATGCTAGGGTGGATGCCAGAAGAGCCTTGAGCTCGCCAGCCTTCTCAACCAGCCTGCCATACAGGGGGGCAGCTAGGAAAGCCCCCATGCCAGCTGTGCTCAGCGAGGCTGTAAGCAGGGGCTTAGACCTCGAGAGGAGCTCATACATCTTGAGAGTGCAGGGGAGGTTCATGAAAGCCCCTCTGACAGCTGACGTAGCCACCAGGGCTGAGATAAGCCAGCCTCCCCTCGGCATCCTCAAGCTGAAGGCCTCTCTTAAGGCCCTCTTGAAGCTCGGGTGCTTGAGCTCAGGGTGCTCCTCGTAGCCTAAGCTTACCAGCAGGGCTGCAGCGAGGGAGCCAGCTGCCCCCACTGCGAACGCAGCGGTCATCCCAAGCTTCTCGACGAAGTACCCGCTTATGAAGCCTCCAGCTGTAGACGAGGCCATTACAGCAAGCCTGAAGTCACCTAGCGTCGCTGCAACCCTGCTGGAAACCGAGGTCACAGCTGCTGTAAGCGGGCCAGAGGCCAGCGTCAGAATAGAGGCAGCAATGGAGACCTCAAGGTAGAAGACTGGGTCAGCTGACCCAGCTATGTACACCAGGAGTATAGCCAGGGAGGTCAGGTAGCCAGCTACTATGAAGGGCTTCCTAGCCCTCAGCTGGTCGCTTAGAGAGCTCCAGAACCTAGATGAGAAGAAGGAGATCATGGGAGGGGCTGCTCCCAGGCACCCGAGGAGCCTCAGCGAGGCCCCGAGGTCATACAGGTAAACGCTGAAGACAGCTCCATATATGCTGTTTGAAAAGGCTCTAATGGAGGCAGCTGATGCTAGAGCAGCGAAGTTACGCCTGGACACAGCCCCACCTGAGGCAGGGGGTGTACACGCGCAGGTACTTAAACTTACGCGCTCTCCTCCGCACCGCTAGACCAGCTCTTAGCGTGCCTGTAGAGCACATAGATCACAAGAGGCGCAGCTAAGAGGGCAGCTAGCTCGAGGTCCTCGGTTAGCTCCATGACCTTGCTCCAGTATGGCCCCAGCCTGTAGCCAGCATAGGCTAGCATGTAGCACCATGGCAGAGAGCCTACCAGGGTGTACAGCGAGAACCTAGTTAGGTTCATCCTCCCCATGCCAGCTGGGAAGGCTATCACAGTCCTCACAACAGGCAGAAGGCGTGAGATCAGCACAGCAGCGCTCCCATACCTCCTGAAGAACTCCTCAGCAAGCTCAAGGTGCCTCCTGCTCAGCATGAGGTAGCGGCCATACCTCTCCACAAACCTCCTTCCACCATAGAGGCCAGCATAGTAGGCTAGCAGAGAGCCTAGCAGGTTGCCTACAGCACCAGCTAGCGTGACAGCAGCGAGGCTAAGCTCACCTAGGTAAGCCAGGTACCCTGCAAACGGCATAACGACCTCGCTGGGGACAGGCATCAGGGCGCTCTCGAGAGCCATCAGGAAGCCGACAGCTACATACCCTCCAGTGGATATGAGCTCCAACACAGCTTCAGCTATGGCCCTAAGCAAGCCAGTCTTCGGGATCATGAAGGTCATGGGGCATGAAGGCACTTTTAAAGCTTACCAGAAGCAGCTTAAGCACCTCAGAGCAGGGTGCTTGCTAGCGGGTAGCCAGCTGAGGAGCATGGCAGCACTGGGCACGAGCAGGATCGGGCACTGAGCTGAGGGCTAGAGCAGCTGCATCAGTGTTCCCAGCTGCAGCTTTACTTCCCTGATCTTGAGGTGCTTGAGAGCAGCCCACAGGGAGGCTTGGTTGCTTGTCACCACAGGCTTCCCTAGGTCTCGCTCAAGCTTCTCGATCACCTCGAATGTCCTGAAGTTTGTGCAGCTTATAAAGACCGCGTGCGCTTCTGGTGAATCGACTTCCTTAGCTAGCTGGTAGGCTACGTGGGGTGGTAGCTTGCCTATCTCCGTGTTGTCCCTTATTCCGAGGCCTCTCATCTCCACTACTCTGAAGCCGCTTGCCTCTAGGAACTCCTTCTCACGCCTGTCTAGCTCCTCTATGTATGGTGTCGCGACTGCTATGGACGAGGCTCCAACTGCCTTCAGCGCCTGGACTACTGCTGTTGCTGTTGCTACTACAGGGCAGCTTGCTATGCTAGAGAGGCGCCTGGACAGCTGGGTGTCGTGGCCGGGGCCCTTGACCAGGCTCCCTGTTGTGCACCCGTAGACTATGACATCGACTCTGGCATCTGATAGCTGGAGCGCAGCTTCCTCAGCGTGCTCCTCCATCTCGAGCAAGCCTTCTACAGTGACTTCCCTCAGCCTCATCCTGGCTGTGTGCACTGAGACGCCTTCTGGAGCTGCTGCTGTGAGCTCAGGCTCCATCGTCGTGTTTGAGGACGGGACTATCAGGCCTATCCTGCCTCTCCACCCGTGCATCAGATCCCCAGGTAAGCTCTCTTCACCTCCTCGTCTCTCAGCAGCTCCTCTCCAGAGCCCTCCTTGACTATCCTACCAGTCTCTATTATGTATGCTCTGTCAGCTATCCTGAGAGCGTGGTGGACGTTCTGCTCCACCAGGAGCACGGTGTAGCCTTCGTCTCTCAGCGTCTTCACGAGCTCGAGGACCTCAAGGGCGAGCTTTGGAGCCAGCCCTAGGCTCGGCTCGTCTAGCATGAGGAGCTCAGGCCTCATGACGAGGCCCCTGGCTATGGCCAGCATCTGCTGCTCTCCTCCGCTCAGGGTCCCAGCTAGCTGGCTGCTCCTCTCCTTGAGGACTGGGAAGAGCCTGTAAACTGTTTCCAGCGACTCGCTTAGCCTGCTCCTGGCCCTCTTGGTGTAGGCTGCCACCTTGAGGTTCTCTAGGACTGTCATCCAGGGGAACAGCTGCCTGCCCTCTGGTATGTGGGCTATCCCCAGCTCAGCTATCTTGTGTGGCGGCAGCTTGGTGAGCTCTACCCCTTTAAACCTTATTGAGCCGCTCCTCGGCCTGAGAACTCCTGATATCGTCTTCAGGGTTGTCGTCTTGCCGGCGCCATTGGCGCCTAGCAGAGCTACTATCTCGTGCTCCTCTATGCTGAAGCTCAGGTCCCAGAGGACGTGCATGTCCCCATAGTAGACGTTGAGGTTACTCACCTCAAGCATAGGCATCAGAACACCACCTCACCTAGGTATGCTTCTATAACCCTTCTGTCGCTAGCCACCTCACTGGGTGTTCCCTCAGCTAGCTTGCTGCCGTGGTGCAAGACAATCACCCTCTGTGATATCGTCATGACAGCTCTCATGACGTGCTCTACCATTAGTATGGTCTTGCCAGCTGAGTTTATCTGCCTGAGAAGCTCCAGGAGGGAGTCCACTTCCCTCGGGTTCAGGCCTGCAGCGACCTCGTCTAGCAGAAGGAGCTTTGGGTCTATTGCGAGCGCCCTTGAGAGCTCTAGCCTCTTCCTCTCCACCAAGTTGAGGGCTGAGGCCTTCAGCATCCTCTTCTCATGGAGGCCTGTGAACTCCAGGACCTCAGATGCCCTCTCCTTGGCTTCGCTTAGGCTGCTGGACTTGAGGAGCGCTGCTGTCACAACGTTCTCCAGGACAGTGAGGTTGAGTAGAGGCTTTACTATCTGGAATGTTCTGCCTATCCCGAGCTTAGCTATGGTGTAAGGGGGCTTACCCGTTATGTCCCTGCCCATGAAGAGGACTCTGCCAGCTTCAGGCTTGTAGAACCCTGATATCACGTTGAACAGGGTTGTCTTCCCTGCTCCATTCGGGCCTATGAGCCCGACTATCTCGCCCTCATCTATGCTGAATGAGACGCTGTTCACCGCCACCAGCCCACCGAACCTCTTAGTCACATCCCTCACTTCCAGCAGCGGCATCCTACCACCTCTCCTTCAGCTTTCTTACGTACCCCTTCTCTTCGAGCCAGCCTACTATGCCCTCTGGGACACTCAGTGCTATCACCAGGAGGACTACTCCGAGGACAAATACGTGGAGGCCATAATACCTTGGGAACCTTGAGACCACATAGACTCTCACGTACTCTGTTATCGGCATGAAGACGAATGCACCTACTAAGGGGCCTATGAACGTGTACATGCCGCCTAGGATCCCAGCTACCACTATATACACAGATATGGTTATGAGGTCGAATACAGCAAACGGGTCGACGAACCTGAACCTGACAGCGTATATCCCACCGCCTACTCCAGTGAAGAACCCGCTGACAACCATAGCTATCATCTTGTACTTGAATGGGTTTATGCCCATAGCCATGGCAGCATCCTCGTCCTCCCTTATCGCCTGGAGGTAATAGCCTACTCTGCTGTTGACAACCCTGTGGAGGACCACGAGCTCAGCTGCCAGGAACAGCATTGCCACATAGCAGTACACGTAGGAGCCTGCGTACTGCAGGTAGTACAGCGCCTTCTCCCTGGGAACAATGGGAGCCTGTAGCCCAGCAGAGCCGCCAATCCACTTCCAGGGTATGAAGGACAGCCTGAATATCTCAGCTGCAGCTATCGTCGCCAAGGCAAACCAGTGGCTTCTGAGCCTGAAGAGAGGCACACCTAAGCCTGCTCCAACCAAGGCTGCTACAGCTCCGCCAGCTACTATCCCGATCCAAGGGGTTATGTCGTAGTACAGCATAAGCACCATGGTTGTATACGCGCCTACGCCGAAGAATATCGCGTGGCCGAAGCTCAGCTGCCCCCCGTAGCCTGAGAGGAGGTTCCATGCCATGGCTAATATGCCGTACATGAGGCAGAGCAGCAGGGTGTTCGCTGGGAATGGGAGGTCAGCTGCCTTGAACACAGCTGGCGCAGCAGCCAGCAGAGCTACGGCTGCAGCGGAGAGGAAGCCGAGCGGTGTCTTGAGCAGGCTGGTTAGGCTCAAGTTAGCACCTCACATCCTGGCTCCAAAAAGCCCTCTAGGCTTGACGAGTATTATTATGATGAAGAGCAGGAAGGCTACTACATCCTTCAGGGTCGGAGAGATGAAGAGAGCGCTAACTGCCTCTGTGACCCCTATTATTATCCCGCTTATGTAGGCTCCGAATATGCTGCCGAAGCCGCCGAAGACCACTATGATGAATGCTATCAGGCAGAAGAAGCCGCCCATCTCAGGGTATATCGGGAAGAATGTCGACAGCAATGTCCCTCCGACTGCTGAGACGCCTACACCTATGCCGAACGCGAGCATGTACATCCTCCTTATGTCTATGCCCATCAGGGAGGCAGCCATCCTGTTCTGTGATGTCGCTCTTATCGCCAGCCCCACATACGTCCTTGTGAGGAACAGGTAGAGCAGTGCAGCGACCACAAGCGATATGCTGAAGGCTATCGCTCGCGTCAGCGGTATCGTAGTCCAGCTGAACCTGAGGACTGTCCCAGTGTAGCTTGTGACCACTCTCCTGGTGAAGGGGCCGAAGGCTGCTTCAGCTCCATACCTTATCATCATGAGGACAGCGAATGTTGCTGAGATCTGGCTGACCATGGGCGCCTGGAGTATCCTCTCTATCACTACCCTCTGGGTCAAGACACCTAGCGCAAAGACCAGTGCAAACGACACTGGGAGGCTGAGCAGGGGGTCTAAGCCTGCTAGCTCGAGGAGCCAGTATGTCGTGAAGGCCCCTAGCATCATGAAGTCCCCTTGTGCGAAGTTTATGATGTCCATGACACCCCATATCAGGGCTAGGCCCATTGCTATCAGGGAGTACACGCTTCCGATGAGGACTCCGCTTACTATAGCTCTAGCTACGTCGGCTAGGCTAACCAGCATCTTAGCAGCCCCAAAATAATTGTGGTGGAGCTAGCCTCCCCTCTCAGCCCAGGTTGGCATCGGGAACGTCAGCTCTACTGTGGCAAGCTCAGGCGGGTATACTGTGTGGTACTTGCCGTCCTCTGGGCGCATCTGGACTATTATCCCTCTCCCCTTTATGTTCTGGCCTTTGGAGTCGAACTTCACTCCAGCCCATGGCATTATTATCTTGTCAGCTGGGAGGTCTATTGCAGCTAAGGCGTCCCTGATCGCCTTCCTGAACTCCTCCAGGTTCTCTGGGCTAGCCTTCTTGGCTGCCTCCTCTATAGCGTAGTAGAGGACCCATACTCCAGTGTAGTCTCTAGCTGAGTTCCCGTTGAGGTCGACTCCATACTTGGCCTTGTACCTGTCATTTATCGCTTTAAGCCTAGGTATCTTCTCTAGGAGGTCCCAGTTGAAGACCTCTCTGGAGAATATGTAGAAGCCATCCTTCCCAACTTCCTTGACGTAGCTTGGGTTTATGAACCCTGCGTCCTGTGCCAGGATGAGCTTGGGGTTGAAGTCCTTGTGCTTGCATGTCTGGACCAGCAGGATTGCGTCGCTCACGTAGGATGCTGCGAAGAGGGCGTCTGGGTTCGCTGCCTTGATGGTCTCTATCTCGCTGTCCAGCGAGGTTACTGTGGCAGCGTGGTAGCTGACCACCTTCACAACCTCATAGCCGTGTGCCTTCAGGTGCTTCTGCCATGCCTCAGCTGTCTTCGCCCCCCACTCCGTGTCCTCGTGTATTATGGCCACCTTCTTGATGAGGTTGCCGTACTTCTTGTTCAGGTAGTCTAGGAACTCGACGTGCTGGGCTGCAAATGTCTCGTCGTGTGGCGTTGTCCTGAAGAACCACTTGTAGCCTCTCTCAGTCAGAGCTGGTGATGTGGAGTCTGGGTTGAGCATAGGCACCTTGTACCTCTCTGCTACCTCGCTTACTGTCTTTGTCACTGCACTCTGGTATGCTCCAAGGAGGGCTACCACCTTCTCCTCTGTTATGAGCCTCTCTGCTTCAGCTGCCCCAGTCTCAGGCTTCCCTGCGCTATCCCCGTAGACCACCCTAATCTCCGCTCCACCGAGGTTCTTTATTCCTCCTGCAGCATTTATCTCCTCTACCGCGAACTCTATCCCCCTCTTTAGGTCTGCTCCAGTCTCAGCCAGCTTCCCAGAGAGCGGCAGCACCACCCCGATCTTGACCTCCTTAACTGCTGGGCCCTTTGGCCTCAGTGCAAGCCACGCGACCACTGCGACAACTACTATTACCACTATCAGAGCTACGGCAGCCACCTTGCTTAGAGCAGCTCTCTTCATAGGAACCACTGTAGTGCCTGCACTGCTCTACTTAAAAGCTTTACGAAAGCGGCTTCGACAAGCAGCTAACTTCACGTGATCTCAGCTTTCTAGTCTCCTCGTAGTCTACTGCAAGCGTTCTCGGGTCTACTGCAACCCCGTAGTGCCTGCGAGCCGCCTCAGGCGAAACCAGGCCATTCCTCACGTCCTTAAGTACCAGCTCTATGCTCCTCTCGAGCGGGCTTCCATAGCCTCCTCCACCTGGAGTCCTCACCACAAGCACATCTCCCTTCTGGAGCCTCACTGTGC
>QMWA01000081.1 GCA_003661385.1 Thermoproteota archaeon
AGGATAAAGGTCTTAGGCAGGCCTGTCTGCGTTGGGGTCTCGAGGAAGTCCTTCATAGGAGCTATCCTCGGGCTGGATAGGCCTGAAGATAGGCTGTATGGGAGCATAGCTGCAGCTGCAGTCGCTGTGTACTGTGGAGCAGATGTTGTCAGGACACATGATGTCAGGGAGACACTCCATGCTGTTAGGGTAGCTGAGGCTATAAGAGGAAGCTTGAAGGCTGTGAAGGCTGGCAGCGTAGAGTGCTATGTGCTGCCTCCTCTACTGGAGGGTGATGCACTAGAGCTCTTCACTAGGATCGGGTGCCATCCAGTTGGGTCCACGATAATGAGTAGAAAAGCCAGGCACTACATCCTCCTTTTGAAGGGGGTTAGCTCTCCGGTGGCAAATGTCCTTAAGCAGGAGATGCTTGCAGCGGGTGGAGAGGCAGCTATACCGGCAGTAGCTCTGGTTGGAGGGAGGCAGCTGCATGACGTAGTCGTTATGGGAACCAGGAGCCAGCTTGAAAGGGTAGTTGAGAAGCTTAAGCTGAACGCCAAGTACGCTGAGACCCTGTCAGGTGACTTCACGCAGCTGGCTGAGGCGATTGAAAAAGCAGCTGAGCTGAAGCGGTGAGTGCGTGTTTTAAAGCAGTGGTTCAGCAGCCTCCCATGAGCCAGGCTGAGAGCTTCGTTAAGGAGGCCAAGGACGTACACTCTGAGAGGCCAGAGTACAGCTTTGAGGTTGCAGCAGGCTTCACAGGGCTCACAGCCCCGCTGAAGTGGGAGGAGACAATAGCTCACCTCGACGTGTACGTCAGGCTTCCCAGGTGGAGGAGGGGAGCCGACCTATCCAGGCTTGTTGAGGCAGCATACGAGTGTATGAAGGCAGACAAACCCCCAAGTGAAATTGTGTTTAGGATAGCTGAGGAGGTGCTCCTAAGAGCAAGCTACGCTTCTGAAGCTGAGGTTAGGCTGAAGTTCACTGCGCTCAAGCAGGCTAGAGGCTATGAGCCATATGAGGTTATGCTCTCAGCATCACTTAAGAGGGGAGGGGAAGTCGAGATGGGGATTAGAGTCGAGGTAGAGGGGATGTCAGCTTGCCCATGTACGCGAGAGCTCCTCAGAGCCTACTTCAAACGCCAGAGAGGGCTTGCAACACACACTCAGAGGTGTACTGGATGCCTTGGAGTCAGAGTGCGAGGGAGAATGCTACCCAGCTATAGGGTGCTAGCTGAGATAGTCGAGGAGAGCATGAGTTCCCCTACAAGAGCCCTACTGAAAAGAGAGGATGAAGCCCTTCTAGTCGCAAGCTCCCTGGAAAACGCCAAGCTGGCAGAAGACATAGCCAGAGAGATCCTGAGCAGGGTGTTAGCTCTGCTATCAGAGTACCCAGAGGACACGAAAGTGCAAGTTGAAGTCGAGTGCCTTGAAAGCGTCCACAAGCAGGACATAGTAGCCTTCAGGGAAGCTACCTTATCTGAGCTTAGAAGCGAGCTTGGAGTATAGCGGCTTAAAGTAAGCACATTCCTCAGGAGAGATCTTGAGGAGCTCAGGATCGAAGTCACCCAGCTCAACTGGGGGATCCTTGATTAAGACGAATGGTGTTAGCTCAGCTGCCTCACCCATGTATAGGTGAGCTGCTGAAGCAAGCTCATCAGCTACATTCATCATGGTCACATATATCCTGTTCCCAAACAGGTCTCTGCCACCCCTAAAGTCTCTAACCCCCTTAAACCCTGAGATTCCTAGGGCGAAGCCGGTAGTCCCCCTTCTCAGGGGAGCTAGCCTGCTATCTACCACTATTACACCTACTCTCCTGCTAGTTCTCCTCAGAATCTCCAACCTAATCTCCTCAGCCTCCCTATTTGGGTCCTCAGGCCAGAGGGCAGCATGCCCTCCAGGAGCATTCTTGTGGTCTATGCCAGCGTTAGCGACGAGAACGCCGTCTTTGATAGTCAGTATGGTCCTGTAGGCCGTCCCAATCACGAGATCACTGTGCTCCAAGACAAGCTCAGCGAACCCCGGCTCCAGCTCTGCTTCACGAGCCAGCTTAACAGCCTCCTCTGAGGGCTTAATGGATGAGTAGTCTACTATCCTCCCCTTAACGTGAGCAATCACCTTGTCTGCTACAGCTACAATATCACCGTCATCAAGAGACTCACCAGCAGCCTCTATGCTATCCAGCAGTAAGCCGACAAGGTCATCTCCACACTTAATCACGCGCGACTTAAGCGGGATAACCCTCAATACACCACCTTCCCTGAAAGCCTCTGGAGAGCCTCCTTTAAGCCAGGCTTAGCTAACAGTGCTTCTATCAAAACACCTGAAACCATATCCTCAAGCATAGCCTTAGCAGCTATCACAGAAACCACACTGAAGGGGAGCCCACTTATGAAGTGTGTTGTGAAGAGCATGTAAGGAAGCTCAGCCAGAAAACCTATTATACAGGCTAAGGCAGGCATGACTCGCCTAGCTGCCAGCCCCGCTGAAAAACAGAGTATAGCCACTCCAAGTGGGATGAATGCAGCTGCAAAGGTACCTATCATATAGGATGTAGCCAGTGAGCTGAGGAAACCTGTGACAGCCCCCTCAAAAGGCCCTAACACAACTGACAGGAGCAGCGCTGGTAGCTGGGAGAAGTGCACCCTGACACCAGGCATCAGGGGAACTGAGACTAAAGCCAGGACATTACCCAAAGCAGCCATTATAGCTATGATGCTAGCTCGCCTAGCACTCAAGCACAACCCCAGAAGCCGCTTGAAGACGACACTTAAATCTTACACCAGCAGCTACATTCGCTATTCACGTGCTCACAAGCTTAGATAGCACCCTGCTCTCAGCCCCTATCTCCTCCAGGTACCTCCTAGCTTCACTCTGAACCCCCGACCTAACCACATATAAGATGTCCTGAGGGAGATCTAAGTCCAAGAGGAAGCCAACCGAGTAGTAGGCTCTGAAGTCTAGACCTAAGCTTGCTGCAAGCATCACATTCCTCGCGAAGCTAAGCTCCCCATAGAGAGGCGTAAAGCCACTTCCATACCTGATGAGAACTCCAGTAGTTCCTAGATTCTTTGATGGAGCCAAAACCAAGTCTCCTCCATAGCCTGCCACCTCTAGAACCTCCTTAGGCGAGAGCAGGGGGAGGTCAGAGTGAACCACCAGCACTCGGCTAAACTCCCTCTCAAAGCACATGCTGATAGCCTTCTGGACAGAAGCACTTAGCCCATAACCCTCGTCATCTATCACCTTACACCCATAGCCTGCAGCCAGCTTCTTGACATATCTGTCCCTAGATACCACATAGACCCCACTTACCTCACTACACTCCGTCAAAGCATGCAGTACATCAGCTAGCATGAGGAGAGCTAGCTTAGCCCTCTCATCAGCAGACAGCACAGCACTTAGCCTACGCTTCGCTGAACGCACCTCCTTGACCGGAACTACAGCACATAAGCTCATCTGCCTCCCCTGATCACCTCCATCACAGCCTTAGCAAGCCTCACCTTATCTGACATAGTCTTCATCACAGTATCCTCTGCTAGAACCTTCACACCAAGCTCACACTCTATCCTAGCTGCCATATGAGAGTCCACTTTATCTAAGATGAAGTAATCTAGGAAATCCCTATACAGGCTTGCTACCCCATATGCTGTGGGCTCATAGCCTAGCGAGCGCATCATCCTGTCAGCAGGCCCCTTTATAGTCTTTCCACCGACTATAGGGCTTATAGCGACTTTAACAGCCCTAGACCTCCTAATAGCATCCCTAACACCCTTAACTGACAGTATGGGAGCTATGCTGACAATAGGGTTGCTAGGGCACACTATAATCCCAGATGCCTCCTGAATCGACTCCAAAACCCCTGGAGCAGGCTTAGCAGTCTCTATCCCCTCAAATACAACCCCCTTAACCTCTGGCTCAGTCCTATACTTGACAAAATACTCCTGGAACTCCAGCATCCCGACATCAGTCACAAGCTTTGTACGCACCCTATCATCTGACATTGGAAGTATCCTAGCTGAGACTCCAAGCCTCCTCCTAATGAAGTCTATAGCATACGAGAGGCTAAACCCCCTCCTAAGAAGCCAAGTCCTCAAGACATGCGTAGCCAAATCCATGTCCCCAAGCTTAAACCAAGGCTTAAAGCCATATCTCTCCAACATCCTCATGAAGTTGAAGGTATCGCCTGCAAACCCCCACCCCTTTACCTCATCCACTACACCAGCCAGCGTATAGACCACTATATCGGGGTCAGGAGATATGTAGAGCCCATACAGCTCCACATCATCTCCAGTGTTAACTATAACAGTCAGGCTACTTGGGTCAATAACCCTAACAAGCCCCTGCAGAAACCTAGCTGCACCCACACCCCCAGCTAACGCAACAACCCCATCAGCACCACGTGTCAAACCTAAGCACCTCCCTAAGAGGCTTCCTAGGAGGCTTCTCAGGCTTCTCAGCAGGAACACCAAGCGTAATCAAAGCCTGAGGCTCGAAGTCATCTGGAAGCCTCAGCACACACCTCACCTCCTCAGGAGCAAACAATGGAGCACACATCCAGCATGCACCAAGCCCCTCAGCCTCAGCAGCTATAAGCAAGTTCTCAATAGCAGCAGCAACACTCTGAACAGCCATCAGAAACTCAGCCCTACTCCTCCTCTCATCAGGATAACGGTCCATATCCCTCATGGTCAGCGCCACCACTATGACAACAGGAGCCCCAGTAATCCTCTTAACAGACTCCTCAACCATAGCTCTAGCCCTATCAGCTGGAACCCCATCCCCAACAAGATCCCTAAGCCAACGCTCACCCATCAGCCTAGCAAGCCTCTCCTTAACCCCCCTACTAAAAACAGCAACAAACCTCCAAGGCTGAGCATTATGAGCAGAAGGCGCCCAAGTAGCAGCCTCAACCAGCCGCTCAACCACATCCCGCCCCACCTCCCCACCAGCATACCACCTAACAGAAGCACGCCTCCTCAACACAGAATACACCAGCCCCCTCATACACCACCTACACACAGCCCAGGTAATAAACCCTGAGAAACACCAGCAACACCCACGAAAACCCCAAGCCACAAGCAGAGAACCCACCACAGCCTCCAACCCAACCACACCAAGACAAGACACAGAACAGCCCCTACAACCACCTCAAACCACAGCCTCCAACAAGCACCCACCAACAGCCAACACCCACAACAAGCATCTCCCATCCTCCACCAACAACCCAACTCATCCCCCATCCACTAATCCCCTAGACCACCACATAGAGGAATCTGAGAAACCCCAGACTCACCTAGAGGACCCCAAGAAGCTAGAAGCCTCCTAAAGAAGATGCTCAGAGCCTCTAGCAGACACAGCTAAGACCTCCCTGACATCGAGGACAGCTGGCAGAGGCCTCCTGCTTAAGGCAAGCTCCTCCAGCCTCTTCTCCTCCTTTATCAGCTGCCCTAGCTTGCCCTCCCACCTCCCATACCCTGCTCTCCAGGCCTCAAGGGCCTCACCTGGATCTCTAAGCCAGATCCTCAAGGCTTCCAGCGCAACCCTACACCTCAGCCTGTAGCCATACGCTATGAAAACAGGCTCCCAACCAAACCTCCCCAGGAGTTCCTCCAGGTACTTTAGGAGCTCCCTAGCATCCTCCTCTCCAGCCTCAAGCTCACCCCTAACAACCCTGCCAGCAGCCTCCAGAGCTGGGTCAGCTCTCCTCATGTAGGCTATGAGCCTGCGCAGCTCCTCCTCGCTGTCCTCCAAGACCCCCTCTACAACAGCACAGATGACCTTAGGCTCCTCTGCTATCTTCGGCAGCTCAAGCTCCAGCCAGCCTCCACCCAAAGCACACACCTCACATGCAGCTTCAAACAGCAGATGCCCAAGACCAGCAGCCCAACCTAGATATAAGCGTTGGATTCCCTCCTGCTTCAGCTCCTCTAGATCTGCTAGCGCTCCCTCGACTACATCCCTGTCTGCTAGCTTACAGCCATGCACCTCCGCTCTCGTACATCATCTCCACTACACCCCTCCTACAGGCTTCACCAGCCTCCTGAGACAGCTGCCACCTGATGCCACTCCAGCCACATTTCCCTACCCATCTAAGAACCATTCTCGACTTCAACCGCCCTCTTAAGAACCCCTCAGCATAGCTAAACCCACCAGCTGCATCCTCTACATCCACAAATCACAATCAACATATGCTATTCCCACTAAAACCGTCTCTAATTACAGAGAGCATGAAGCTGCAAACAGACTAAAATACAATAGATGCCACAGCAAGCAGACAGCAGCCGAACACTGTATTTCCTCGAGGACTTCTGTCATATCCCGCTGGAATATTACCAAAGCTCTCGGAAAGGCTAACTTCAGGCTGCTGACAGTATTTATAATTAAGCGTCTACCATATCAGCTAATCTTTTATATATCTATCCAATTATATGTCGGATTATCTTATAAGCTGGTGTCCGGCATGTACAGGCCTGATGTGATAAAGCAGAACCCATGGTGGGCTGACTCTCCCAAGCTAAGCTGATTCACCATGTTTTCTGACATAGTCTTCTAAGAACAGAATGTCAACATCGAAGGGCTTCCTCTCAATCTCCCTAACAAGCTCTTTTTCTCTCCTTGCGAATAGCACGGGCATCGACAAGTACTCTCCTAGCGCTATCGAAAAGCAGTCTGGAAGTGAGATCGCTCGCTCACACTTGTACTCTGAAGCCAGTGTAACTATGGGTGAGATTTCTTCAACACGAAAATACCCTGAGGCAAGAAGCTTATCAACCCTCCTCCACGCCTCATCTCTCCCAAGCATCCTACAAACCACATACCTAAGCTCCGATACAGCCAGCTCAGTCACATACCCAAACAGCACCTCATCAACCAGCATACGCCTGACTAACCGGCCTCCCACCGTCGAGAAGATAACCTCCACCAGGACACTTGCATCAAAAACCATATCTCCTTCTAGCTCTCTCCTCATCCCCAGCCCTCTCAGAGTAAAGCACCCTAAGAGCCTCCTCACCATCACCCTCAACACAAGCCTCAAAAAGCAAATTAGGCCTCCTAACCCTAACCTCCCTAAGCAGAAAGCTTATAGCCATGTCTAAACTAACCTTCCTCCCAAGCTTAGCTTGAAGCTCAGCAGCATACCTAACAAGCTCCCTCTTAACAGCCTCAGAAACCCTAATCACAGCCACACCAGCTCCCCTATCATACAAAATCTACATTGCATATAAAGTTATCTAATTAAGACAGCCAGCAAAACAGAAAATAAACACACAAAAGGCAGGTAAAGCAGGCAGAAGCAGACACAAGGACACAGCCAAAGTCCGAGAAAAGACTCAGACACCAACAGAAACACACACCAGCAATACCACTCTCAGCATCCCCAGCACTAACAGAGCCAACAGCCAAGAAAACAGCCAACAACACACCAAGCACACAAAACCAAGTAAAAGCCACCTACCACATAAAACTCTGAAGAACCCAGCCAACACCCAAGAACCCGAAAACCACCAGTCAAAAGCTAAGCGGAATAAAGCATTAAAATAGAGGAGGACAGCAGACTAAGCTACTCCTCCCTCCTCCCCCTGTACTTCGGATGGTACTTCTTGATCCACTTCTCATCTAC
>QMWA01000082.1 GCA_003661385.1 Thermoproteota archaeon
CCATGTAGCTCTTCCCCCTTATCCTAGCAGCAAACTCGTCTTCTCTGCTCCCAGCGAAAACCACATGAGTGTGAGCGTCAATAAACCCAGGCATGACAACCTTGCCCCTAGCCTCTATCACAGTAGTCCAGCTACCAACCTCAACCCTCCTCAAAACCTCCTCAACACGCCCAGCAGCCACCACAACGCCACCGGAGCAGGCTACAGCTCCCTCCCTAACCACACTAAGCTCCTCAGCAAGCCTACCAGCTCTAGGCCTACCTCCAGGAGCCAAAGTCAGCACTTCACCACCAACAACAAGAAGCTCACACCTCAACACCAACCACCACACAAAGACCCCACCCACCCCAAAATTTAAGAGAACCTACCTCCAGCTTAAGGTGTCTATGTCCGCTCACGAAGACGCAGAGGACCATACAGCCTCTGATGCAATAAACATCGTCAGAAAAGAGCTCAAGAAGACGACTCCATTCGCAGACCTATCAATCATAACCCAAGCAAGTGTGAGCGCGCACATGAGGAGGAGCTTGCCTACAACCCTCCTCTACAGGAGCTTATAGGGATAGAAGGTGACATGGGCGTATAGCACTGGGTCATGGAGGCTGAGCTTGTGGTGGCATGTAGCCGGCTTCAGGCTTTAGGTGTGTTCACACTGTGCCTGTTCTGCTCTGAAGCTTTTATATCCTGTTCAGGATAGGGTGATATGCTTGCAGGTAAGCTTGAGGAGGTTCCTCTCTGTAGGTTTCACTACTGGCTGCTTGCTGTGATAGGCCTACCGTACATCTTCGTTGCGATGGACTTGCTTCTCATATCGCTGGCTCTGCCTGCTGTCACCGAGGTATTCGAGGTTCCAGCTAGGGTAGCTGGGTTCCTAGCTGGCTCAGTGTTCATCGGCATGATGATTGGAGCTGCTAGCTGGGGCTTCCTAGCAGACCTCCTAGGGAGGAAGCGTGCTCTCGAGCTAACCATACTCGTCTACACTGTTTTCACAGGGCTAGCTGCAGTATCGTGGAGCTGGCAGTCTCTAGTAGCCTTCAGAGTAGCTACAGGCCTAGGGCTAGGAGGCTGCATACCACTCTGCTTCGTCTACCTCTCAGAGTTCATCCCAGCCTCACATCGAGGCAGGTTCCTAGTGCTGCTAGATGCATTCTGGGCTATAGGCTGGATCCTAGCTGCCCTCCTAGGCTACCTCATAATTCCTAAGCTGGGATGGAGGTACTACTTCATAGCTGGAGCAGCTCCAATCCTAGCTTTACTCCCAGTCCACCTGTACCTGCCTAGGTCAGTCAGGTTCCTGGAGGAGAAGGGGCTGGCAGACGAAGCTCTGAGAGAGCTTCAGGGAGTATACAGGAGAGCAGGCCTCACCCCAAGGGGAGCTGAGCCCCCAGCTAAGGGAGCTGAAGGGAAGCCAGCTGAGAGGCCAGCGAGGGTTCCAGTCAGAGAGCTCTGGTCCAGGGAGTACAGGAGGAGGACTGTGTTCGCCTGGGCTCTGTGGTTCTGCATGGTCTACGGCTACTATAGCCTGTTCCTCTGGATAGTCAAGTTCATGGCTGGAATGGGCTACCCAGTCCCCAAAGCCATGTACTATGCTCTAGTCACCTCACTAGCCCAGCTGCCAGGCTACTTCACAGCAGCATACCTCGTAGACGTAGCAGGCAGGAAGCCCACCCTGACAGCGTTCCTCCTAGCGACAGCAGCCTCAACAGCAGGCTTCTCAACAGCAAAAACCCCACTGGAGCTAGTAGCATGGCTCTCCGCAGTAAGCTTCTTCTGCCTTGGAGCATGGGGCATAGTCATGACATACACAGCAGAAGTCTACCCGACAAGGGTCAGAGGAACAGGATATGGGGCAGCATCAGGATTCGGGAGGACAGCTGGCCTAATAGGCCCAACACTAGTAGGCCTAATAGTGGAAGCATACGGGATAAAGGCAGCAACCCTAGCGACAGCGGTAGTCTTCCTGATAGCAGCACTAGACGTAGCTGCCCTCGGAATAGAGACAAAGGGGCTGACTCTAGAGCAGATATCAAGGTAACAGCTATCCTAACACTCTTTTGCAGAAGCCAGCACCCTCTTGCTGCGCGCACTTATTCTCAAGGAAAGAGAGCCTGCTGTCAATCTCCTTAGCTCGCCTTCAGTCCTCCTAATCTCATATCTGATGTCGTTCGCGGCTCTCTGGCGCAAGGAAGAGCTTAGCCTGAGAGCTGCAGCCCCCTTCCTTAACCCTGCATCATGGACAGTAAGAGCCTCACCTACATCTGTCTTCCCTGTCGACTCAAGTTGGCAGAGTATAACACTGTGATGGGCTTCCTAACAGCACTGCTTTTATCTGGCTGACAGCTCTCTGATGGTGGTGTCGTGGTTGGCTATTAGGGCTGTGATATTCGACTTGATGGGGACTTTGGCGTACAGGAAGAGGAGGGTTGGGTTCAAGAGGCTTAGTGAGCTCTTGAGGAACATGGGCTACGACGTGTACCACCAGGAGCTTGAGGCAGCCTACAGGTATGTCCTCTTCATCGACTACCCTAAGCTTAGGCTTGAGAGCCCAGAGGTATTCTACAGGCAGCTGATGCTCAGGCTGGGGTACCAGCCTCCTAGCCGCCATATTGAGGTTATAGCTGAGAGGTTTGAGGAAGCTGAGGAGCTGGCACCATACCCTGATGCAGAGGAGGCTGTAGGGCAAGTGCACCTCAGGTACAAGACCGCCTTAGCCACGACGATACCGAGGTTCAGGTTCCAGAAGCCCTTGAGCAGAGTGCTCAGGTACATAGACCACGTGGTCAATGGAGCTGAAGCTGGTGTAGCCAAACCTAACCCAAAGATGTTCCTAGAGTGCTTAAGGAGGCTGGGCGTCAGCCCAGGTGAGGCTGTGATGGTGGGAGACAGCCCAGACTTAGACGTTGATGTACCCTACTCGCTGGGGATCAAATGCATCCTCTTAGACAGAGGCCAGGGGGTGGTGTGCGCGAAGGTCGAGGCAGCAATAGCGTCGCTAAAGGAGCTGCCGCATGTTCTAGCACAGCTACAGCCGAGTTGAGAAGCTAGCAGCCTTAAGCAGCGCTCTGCCACCTGCTGCAGCCCACAGTCTGTGCTCTCTAGTAGGTAAGTTTAAATACTACTAGGGGCTCGTCAGCCTTGAAGGTGGTTTATTGGAGGCTAAAGCCAAGGTTACCAGGAACTACCAGGTGACTATTCCTCTTGAAGTCCGATCCAGGCTTGGCATCGAAGTCGGGTCTTATGTAAGGTTTGTAGTAGATGAGAAGACTGGCAGGGTGTACTTGGAGAAGGCCGCTAGTAGGAGGAAGAGGCTAAGGCTTGGCTTAAAGCTCACTCCTGAGGAGATAGAGAAGATAATGGAGAGAGGTATGAGAGAGTGCATGAAGTGAGGAAGGCAGTCATAGACACCAACATCATAGTATACGACCTCTTCGAGGACTCAGCTCTCCACGACGAGGCAGCTGACATGCTAGATCAGCTTGCCAAGTGGATTATACCCTCCATCGTCGTGCATGAGCTGGTGTGGTTCCTCAAGGGGCTGAACTTGAAGGCTGAAGACGCCTACGAGGCTGTGAGGCAGTATGTGCTCCACGAGAAGGCTGTGCTCAGGCCTGTATCCACATCCGACATAGAGCGCTCTCTCACAGCCATAGTGCAGGAGAAGCTCTCCCTAGCGAGGTACAATGACAAGCTGATACTGAGTGTTGCAGCGGAGGAGGGCGCACCCATAGCTTCATTTGATAAGAAGCTCCGCAAGCAGGCTTCAGCTGCTGGGTTACCCGTGCTCCCAGCTGCATACCCAGCTTAGCAAGGCAGCTGAAGCTGCTCTCTGCTGCAACCAGAGCATCTTCTCATGCGCGCAGCTGTCTCCAGCAAAGCAGCTTCCAGGATGCTGCTAGCTCAGCTGCCTTCACAGCGGGTGGAAGCTTTTAATTGAGGAAGCTAGGTGTAGCTGGGGGTCCTGTTGAGGTATCTTGAGGCTGCTAGAGAGCTTGCTGAAAGCTGTGAGAGGTGCCTTAGGGAAGGTGACACGAGGCTTGCTGCTGTCGCTGCAGCACTCTCTATATCAGCGTCAGCTAGAGAAGCTCTGCTTAAGGCAGGAGCCTCTGAGGAGGACTTGAGGTACGCCTTCACCCTAAACCTGCCTGCTATACTAGACCAGTGGGGTGTTAAGCTGAGCCAGGAGCTGAAGTCCAGGACAATAAGGGCTCTAGAGCTCGAGAGGAGGGTCTACACTGAAGGCTACAAGCCTACTAGAGAGGAGGCTGAGGAAGCTCTGGCTGCAGCTAAAGCCCTACTCGAGGCTGTAGGTGAGTAGGTTGAGCATCCACACCGAGGCCACACTAGACCTCATAGGGAGCTCGAGGAGAGCTCTAGAGGCAGGAGACCCCTGGGCATCCACGCTAGCATCCTACTTAGCTCTGCAGCATGCCCTGAAGGCTGCCCTAGCTAGGTCAGGAGCTGACCTAGAGGACATCGAGTACGCTCCACCAGCTGAGCTCACCCAGCTGGCGTCAGAGTGGAGCTTGCTACCAGAGGAAAGCCTGAGGCACCTAGGCAGCTTGCTTGAAAGCCTCAGCAGGGTGTACAGGCTAGAGCACAAGCCATCCATGGAGGAGGCTGAGGAAGCTCTGAAGGCAGCTGAAGAGCTCCTGAGGAAGCTGCTGGAGTCCTCCTAGAGCTCCTGGCTGGATCCACCATGTTGTGCTGCCATCAAGGTGCTACGCAGCCTCCCTGGGCTGCTTCTCCTCTCTTCTGGCTCTTGCTTCAACCAGGGTGTCTAGGTACTCCTTGAAGAAGAACCATGCTGTGAACACTCCTATCGAGAGGCCTATGCCTATTGACAGCCCTGTCACCAGCGCTCCCTTGACCTCCTTTGATAGGGTTGTTACATCTACTATGAGCGCTGTGGAGAGGAGGAGCAGGATGAACATTATGTAGCTTCTGAGCTTCGCCTCCACCCTGATCTTCTCCACTATGCTGTTGAATGCTACGAAGATGAATATGAGCATCAAGGCGACGCTTATGAGCCTTGTGCCATAGCCTAGCACGCTCTCCACCACCTGCATCTGGGCTTGGGTGAGGAACATTGAGAGGACGCTGTAGACTGCTACGAGAGCTATGCCTATGTCAGCTAAGGCTATGAGGAGCCTCTCACTTGAGAAGGGGAGCTCTATCCCAGTGTACTGCTTTATAAGCTGGTCTACCTCAGCGAACTTGAGGAGCTTCGAGAGCAAGGTGTTCACAGCCTTGATAGCTATCAGAGCTGCAGTCAACACCAGCACTGACAGAGCTACCTTCGGCAGCAGCTGAACTATGTCCCTAGCTATCTGCCTCAGGATCTCTACTATAGGCTGAAGCTGAGGCTGCATGCTCCCCCCTTAGCCTACCTGATGCTGCTTATAAGGCTAGCTTAGAGATGCTGCTATCAGGTACATGATCCTTATCACAGTGTAGAGGAGGAGCAGAGCTAAGGCGGCAGCTGACAGCTTCACCAACAGCAGTATGCTCTCCCTTGTGAAAGCGAGCGCTACAGTGTAGCCTTGGACTCCACTCCAGTAGAGCAGTGAAGCATACACTCTGGCTGTAGACGGCTTGAACATGCTCACCTCAGGTATGGCAGCTAAGGCTAGGGCAACTGAGCCAAGCCTCAGTGCAGCTGAGGCTCCGAGGACGAGGTGGTAGCTTCCGCCAGCCTCTAGCCCAATTAAGCTGGCTGCAAGCTGCGAGGCCTGCATCAGGACCACAGTTAAGGCTGCTGCCTTAGCTGAACCCAGCCTCCTCCTGTATGTTGCGAAGAGGAAGACCCCTAGGAAGCTTGCTCCAGTGAATGAGAAGCTTGTGAGCAAGGTCATCGGTAGGTGTGCTAGTGGGTTCCTGACCGCCAGGACTAAGACCGGGGTGAGAGCTGATAGCAGCAGAGAGTACCTGTAAGACCTGATCCTCCTCCCAACCCAGTAGAATGAAGCTGGTATGGTCGCTAGGGCAGCTACCAGGTACCTAGCTGAGGCGATGTAGTCTGCTGCCCCCAGCTCAGACACCAGGTAGGGTGTCCAAGCTAGCCCAAGGAGGTTGGATGAGAGGAGGAAGGCGAACATGAAGAGGGATGAGGAGAAGACGAGCTCCTCGCCACCCTGCTCCTCCGACGCCTCCCTCCTGCATGGAGGCCTGTGGAAGAGGAGTACAAGCGAGGACGGGAGCCCAAGTATGCTGCCCAGCGTGAAGAGAGCCCAGTACCTCCCCCAGCCCTCCAGCAGAGCTAGAAGCCCTGTGCTAGCTGCTAGCCCAGCTATCGTGGCCAAGTTGCCGAGTACAGTCCTACTGCTAGTCACCTTCATCACCTCACTCTCGCTCTCGTACTCGTAGACCAGAGAAGCCACGCAAGCTGAGCCAGCTGTGTAGAGGACTGAGTCAGCTGTATAAGCCAGCGTGAGCTGCCCTGGAGTCTCAAGGTACGGGGCCAGGAGCCATATAGCCTTCTCAGCCCCCAGGAGGAGGGCTGCCAGCCTGCTTGAGGAGCATGGCCTCCAGTACAGCTGGAGAGCTGCTAGAGCTGAGGCAGCTGAGGGGAGCAAGACGACATAAGAGACCTCCCTAAGCCCATAGCCTAGCCAAGCCAAGTAAACTATGAATATGCTCCTCGTCATCGCCACGGAGAGGTTCGTGAAGAAGCTTTCAGCTGCAAGCACATACTTCAAGGGCTCACCTCGAGCAGTACCACTCAAAGAAGTCCTTCCTAGCCAGCTCAGCTGCCTCAGCTCTGACCCTGCTAGGAGAGGTGTCAGGTGCACGGGTGCACTCAACCCTGATCCACCAGCCTCCCTCCTCACTTGAGCTGGCAACGTACTCTATGACAGCTGGAGCCTCAACCCCAGTATATGGGTCTACCACACCCCTATACACCCTAACCCTAGGCCTGTCACCTCCAGCGAGCTCAACCCTCTGGACCATGATGCTACTCGAGTACTTCTCAACCAGAAACCTGTGCAAGCTCCTAGCTAGCCTGGGATCGAGCTTAACTGGAAGCCTATGTACCTCCCCCTCACCAACCTCCCTGGGAACCCACCTCCTGACAAGAGAGGGCGTGACAGACCTGGAGAGCGCAGCAGAGGGGTAGAGGGAGGCAGCCAAAGCGACAGCAGCACAGAGGAAGCACCCCTCAGCAGCCAGCAGCCCAGCTTCAAGCCAGCTTACAGGCTGAAGCCCAGCTAAGAGCAGTGCAGCCAGCAGCCCGCCTAGAGCCCCCCCAGCCATAGCCTGAGGAACAGCCTCAGCCAGGTAGAGGCCAGCTATAGCAGATGGGCTGCCGCCCACAGCACTTAGGACAGCAACCTCCCTCCTCCTCTGCTCCAGAGCCTGGAGCTCGCCGGAAGCAACGACCATGAGCCCCACCACAAGAGGAATGAGGCCAGCTGAGCCAGCTCTAGACGCAGAAAGAGACCCCGCTGCAGCCATAGCATAGCTAACCAGCATGGGAGCTCTAGCCCTGAGAGCAGCCCCCCTCAAGCCGAGCTCAAAGGCCTTCTCAACCAGCGTAAAGAACCTGACGCCAAAGCCCACCCCCCTCCCCCTACTACCCCTCCCC
>QMWA01000083.1 GCA_003661385.1 Thermoproteota archaeon
AGCCACGTACTCTGCCAGCTGGCCTCCGAGCTTAGCTAGCTCCTTCTTGAGCCTGCTCCTCTCCCTGGCTGCAGCCTCAGCTGCAGCTGGGAGCTTATCTAAGCTCACCCCCATGGCCTTAGCTGCCTGCTCAGCTAGCTTAAGCTGCTGTGCCATAGCCCTGTAAGCTGGCTCCCCGGCTGCGAACTCGAGCCTCTCAACACCCTTCTGGAGCCTCATCCTCCCTAGAATCCTTATGGGAGCTACCTCAGATGTCAGCTTGACATGCGTGCCGCTACACAGGGAGACATCCCAGCCCTCCACCTCGACAACCCTCACTTCACCTGCTGGTGTGACCTCTGTGACCCCGAGCTTGCTCCCATACCTCCTCTCAGCCTCCTCTCTGCTCATAGTCCACCACCTGACCCTCCTGCCCTCCATGGCTACCGTGTTAGCTAGCTGCTCTATCCTCTCAAGCTGCTCCCTGGCTATGGGCCTCCCGTAGCTGAGGTCTATCCTAGTCTTCTCCAGCGCTATCTGGAATCCCATGTAGACAAGCCTCTCTACCCCGAGGACACGCCTGGCAGCTGAGAAGACTATGTGAGATGCTGTGTGGCTCTTCATCAGCTGGTACCTCCTACCCCAGTCTATCCTACCTGACACAAGCTCCCCAACCTTGGGGAGCTGCCTCCCCTCACACACATGGACTACAGCACTGCCAGCAGGCTGCGTGTCCACTACCCTCAGGGTGCCGCCACTCCACTCTAATACCCCTGTGTCACCAGGCTGCCCACCTCCCTCAGGGTGGAAGCACGTCTCCTCCAGCACAACGTACAGCTTACCGCCCTCAGCATGAGAGGCTACAACCCTGCTCTTAAACTCCTTGAGGTAGGGGTCCTCGTAGTAGAGTAGCCTAGTCTTAGCGCTCCCAACCCAGCTTAAGCTCATGCAGCACCCGCGTAGCAGCAAGTTATTAAAGCTACTCCAGCTTCTCGACCACGTCCTTCTCCCTGAGAACCTCCTTCTTCCAGGCCTCTATGAGCGGAGCCCAAGCTGCCAGGAGCCTTAGCCTGTAGATTGGTGGCGCAAACGGGATCCCTAGCATGTCTCCTAGGGTGGCTGTCATCATCGCACACTCCTCCCTGAACTTCGCCTTCTCCAGGGTCTTCACAGGCTCAAGGACAAGGAAGCCGAACAAGAACTCCCGGATCTTCCTCTTAAGCCCTCTCAACTCCACCCTGACTCAAGCAGGCTTGGAGCGTATAAACTTTTGGGCAGGCATCTGGCAGGCTAGCTGCTGAGGATGGTATGTTGGAGTCAACCATATGGGCTAGGAACATCCTGCTAGGAGACTGCGTGTTCGCCAAGTTTAAGCTGCCTGAGGGCTGGGCTATAAGGCCTACGCTCTACCCTCCTGATGTCGAGGAGTACACTGAGCACAGGGGGTTGAAGTGGGCTGCTAGCGGGTTCATAATCCTAGACCTCTACGCTGGCCGAGATAAGCCCCTCAGGCTTGAGATCAAGGCCAAGAGGTCTAGGAGGTGGCTGACCAGGGAGCGTGCTGCGAGAAGCCTCGGCGTGAGCGCAGATAGCGTCAGAGAAGCTGTGGCAGGAGGGCATGAGGCATACTACGCTGTCAAGGAGAGCAGGAGGCTCCTGGGAGGCAGGAGGATGGAGGTCAAGCTGGTGCTCTACTGCCATGAAACCCAGCGCACCATAAGGTTCACCGTCGAGGGGGCTCCAGAGCACGTCAGCAGCTGTCTAGCTGAGGTACTGGAGCTGCTCACCTCAGTCACATGCCACTGACAGCATCGCATGGTGTGTTTACGTCAAAATCCTATCCCTCTTTCGTCGGTCTCCGAAAGGTTTTTAAGGTACTTGACGGGGGCCATTTAGCCTAATGCAGTAGGTGCTGAAAAATGTACCCAATATGGTTCGTGATCCTAGGTGTTATAGTATATGGGCTAGCCTACTTCACCTACGCCAAGTGGTACGACAAGCACGTGTGGGAGCCTGACCCCAAGAAGCCTACACCAGCCCACACGTACATGGACGGCATAACCTTCTTCCCAGTCAGCAAGTACGTGCTATACGGCTTCCAGTTCAAGGGGATTGCAGGCCTAGGGCCGATACTAGGCCCCTTCATAGCGCTGATGTACGGCTGGGTTCCAGCCCTCATATGGATACTCCTAGGCAACTTCTTCATAGGGTGGATACACGACTACAGCTCCCTGATGCTCTCAGTCAGAAACGAAGGCAAGACGATGGGGCCACTCAGCTACGAGCTGATAAGCCCACGAGCCAGGAGAGCTCTCTTAGGCTTCCTCGTGTTCTACCTAATCCTGATCCTCGCAGTCTTCATGGTCCTGTGCTCGCTGTTCTTCAAGGTCTACCCTGCATCAGTCCTAGCAATGATCTTCCTAGTGCTAGGTGGAGTAGTCAGCGGAGCCCTCCTCTACAAGGCTAAGATGGGCGTCGGGACATCCACACTGGTAGGCATCATCATAATCATAATAGGGATAATACTGGGGGTCCAGGTCCCAATAAAGCACCCAAGCCTAGCTCTCTGGATGGTCTTCACATCAATCATACTCTTCATAGCAGCTGTCACCCCACTGATGTGGGTTACCCAGCCAGTGGTCTACGTAGCAAGCTTCCCAGCCATATTCGGTATACTCCTGCTCTTCATAGGCGCGCTAGCATCCCCAGCTACAGGCGTGAGGATCGAGCAGCCAGGCTACCTCGGCTTCATGGCTAAAGCTGGGCCGATGTGGCCTCTCCTGACAGTATCGATAGCATGCGGAGCTATATCAGGGTGGCACAGCCTGATAAGCACATCAGGCTCAGCCTCACAGCTAGATGTCGAGACCGATGCCCTGCCAGTAGGAGGAGGAGCTATGCTGACTGAAGGCCTCCTAGCCCTGATGTCGCTGGCAGCGTACATGGTCCTGACTCCAGGTGAGATCAAGGAGCTAGGCGGAGTGAAGTGGACGTGCCTCGTCCATGGAGCAAAGAAGCTTATAGTGCCAATAACAGGAGGAGAACCCTACATAGAGGCATTCTACGGGCTGTGGCTCGAGCTATACGCGCTGACGATAGCAATGATAGTCATAAGGTTCCTCTGGCTGACGTTCGGCGAGATCACAGCTGGAGTCCCGCCGCTTAGGGTCATAATAGGGAACAAGTGGGGTGGCTCCATAATAGGGCTCCTGGTAGCTGGAGCATTCGCATACACTGGAGCATGGATCAACCTATGGCTGCTGTTCGGAGGCTCAAACCAGCTGCTAGCTGGCCTAGCCCTCATACTAGTCACAATATACCTAGCTAAGGTGAAGAAGCCGACAATATACACGCTAGCTCCAGCAGCATTCATGATAGTGACATGTGAGGCAGCTCTGCTATGGGAGGCCAAGGACTTCTTCCTGAAGATGGGGCAGCTTGTCAAGCCTCCGATGAAAGCTGGGACACTAGCTGCTAAAGCCCTGAACTTCATATTCGGAGTCGTCGGAATAGTGCTCTTCATACTAGGGCTGCTAGTGGCCATAGACGCGATCAAAGCTTACAGGAAAGCCAAAGCAGGCGGTTAGCTCCCCTGCTACCTCTTTTTTAGGAAAAGTTAAAAAGCGTTAGTGCAGGTACGTTTAGGTGGTTCTATGCCAAAGTGGTTTAAGAGGGAGAGGAAGGAGGAGAAGAGAGAGGAGGAGGGAGGCGTCAAGAAGGAGGTTAAGGAGGCTGTCAAGGGAGTGTTCTATGGCATGGCTTCGCATGGGATGGTAAGGTACATGCTGAAGACAAGGATGTACCTCGAGCACCTTTTCATGCTGATAACACTAGGGGACATGCTTGGGTTCCCGATTCTGCCACCATACTACTCGCTGAAGCTGCTGCCATATGCCATACCCCATATTAAGACCTGGAAGAGGAGCTTGTTCCGTGAGCGTGATGTAACCGACCTACTGTACTGAAGGTGGCTGCCATGCCCAAGTCTCTTAAGGAGTTCTTTGATGCAAGCCCTGAGCTCAGGATAGTAGTGTACGCTGGTAAGGGTGGGCTTGGGAAGACCACTGCGAGCGCAGCCACAGCATACTGGTTCTCCAAGAGGGGGAAGAAGCCCCTCTGCTTCAGCACAGATCCCCAGGCTTCGCTCAGCGACATATTCGAGAGGGACATATTCGGCAAGGGGGTCATAGAGGTCGCTCCAAGCCTGTACGTGGTTGAGATAGACGCTGACAAGAGGATAGCTGAGTTCCAGGAGGAGGTCAGGGCCAAGATCAGGGAGCTCTACAAGATCGAGAAGATCCCAGATGAGATAGACGAGTACATCAGGACAGCTGCAGCTGAGCCAGCTATGCACGAGTCAGCTACATACGATGCCATGGCTGAGCTCCTAGCTAAAGGCGAGTACGACATCTACATATTCGACATGCCCCCGTTCGGGCATGGAGTCAGGATGATATCAATGGCTCAGATACTTGACGCCTGGATAGACAAAATGGAGGAGACCAGGAGGAAGGCAGCTGAGTACGAGGAGGCTGTAGCCAGGCTGAAGGGGCTCTCAGCCAAGACAGAGGACGAGGTCTTGGTCGAGCTCAGGGAGATAAGGAGGAAGCTGGACTTCTTCAGGGAGAGTTTAACGAACCCGAAGACCTGTGCGTTCTTCATGGTGATCATACCTGAGAAGATGGCTATACTAGACACTGAGCGAGCCCTAGAGATGTTTGACAAGCTCGGCATAAAGCTCAGCGGCATAATCGTGAACCAGATCTACCCGCCCTCGCTCCTGGAGAACCCGAACATAAGCACCTTCCTCAAGAACAGAATTGAGATGCAGCAGAAGTACATGAAGGTCATCTGGGAGAAGTTCGAGGAGTACATCAGAGCACTAGTCCCCATGTTCGACAGGGAGCCTAAGGGCCTCGACATGATAGCTAAGGTGGCTGAGCACATGTTTGAGAGGCCTTGGGAGGTTGATGTGATATGAGTGAGCCTGTTCCGCTAGCTGAGTACCTGGCTTCGAAGCCAAGCCTGAAGTTCTTCTTCACAGGAGGTAAGGGAGGCGTAGGGAAGACAGTGTGTGCAGCTGGGCTGGCGTACCACTTCGCTGAGAGCGGTGAGAAGACCCTTCTAGCCTCGCTGAACCCAGTGCACTCTCTGTCAAGCCTGTTTGAGCAGGAGCTCTGGGGTGGGGTGATAAAGCCGGTAGAGGGCGTCAGGAACCTCTATGCCATAGAAGTTGACATAAAGGACAGGGTTGAGGCCTACAAGAGGCAGCTAGCTGAGAAGCTCAGGTGGTTCCTGAAGTGGGCTGACATCCCAGTTAAGGCTGAGCCATTCATCGAGATAGCAGCCACGAACCCAGCCTTCGAGGAGTCAGCTATGTTCGACAACATGATCGACATCATGCTGAAGGAGGGAGAGAACTACGACAAGATAGTCTTCGACTGCGCTGCTGTGGCTAACGCAGTGAGGCTCCTAGGCTTGAGCAAGATATACGACCTCTGGCTTGACAGGATGATAAAGAGCAGGGAGGAAGCCCTCTCGCTCAGGGTCAGGCTCTCCTTCAGGAAGGATAAGGCCATGGAGGAGATCAGGAAAGACCCCATGATGAGAGACCTCATGGACATGAGAGAGAGGATCAAGGAGGCCAAGAAGATATTCAACAACCCTGATAGGACAGCGTTCTTCTTCGTCACGCTCCCACTTGCACTCCCAATATCGGTGGTCAAGAGGTTCATTGACATGGTCAAGGGCTTTGACATACCAGTTGGAGGAGTGTTCGTGAACGGAGTGCTCCCCAAGGCCCTTGCCATGAGAGAGGGAGCAGAAGACTACCTGAAGAACAAGTACATGGAGCAGGAAGGCTACATGGGGATGATAAGGAGAGACCTATGGCCTCTAGTGAGAGCTATGATACCACTATACGAGAGTGAGATAGTTGGAGTCAAGATGATCGCTAAGCTAGCCGACGACATGATGAAGTGGAAGCCTGGAGTAGAGATCTGATGACACCGCTGCAGCTCATTATAGCTGTGTCAGTAGGCTTCACGCTCTACTACTTTCTCGGTAAGCTATGGAACAGGAGGCTGCAGAGGGAGCTCTGGAGGCGCATCAGGCCTGAGCTAGCTAGGAGGTATGGGAGCTTCAGCTTCATGCCACTAGGCTCAAGTGGCTTCAGGATCCTGGCAGCGAAGCCCAAGGGAGGGGGGCCGCGTAAGCTCGAGCTAGACCTCCTGCTGCTAGACAGAGAGAACCTTGTGCACTACCCTGTTCAGCTTGCTCTAGGCGAAGTCGACAAGGTCGTTGTCAAGGCGAACTTGAAGAGCAGGCCTAAGGCTAGGCTGGAGGCTGCCTCCAGGAGCTACAGGCCTGCCTCCAGGCTTGAGGCTAGAGCACCAAGCGAAGGGCTGCTTGATGCTGGAGAGGGTGTGGTTGCGTGGTCTGATAGGAGAGTTGAGGGCTTGAGGGTGCTGCTCTCAAGTGGAGCCGCCAGAGCCCTCTCAGAGGGAGCGCTGCTGAGGATTTCAGTTTCACCTGAGGAGCCTAACCTGATAGTCCAAGCTAAGGCATGTGAGAGCGGGGTTAAGGCTGCGCTGGAGGTTGCTGAGCGCATCTACCTAGAGGACTGGAGCAAGTAGGAGGTCGGCCCACTTCACTCCCTTTATGCTCTCTATCCTCCTGTACAGCTCCTTTATAGCCTCACTCCCACCCCTGCATGTTATGACCTCTAGGCAGTCTTCTCCGAGGTGTATGTGGCTTGAGTTGATTACTATACTGCTGTAGTCGTGCTGGGCTTCAGTTATCTCCTCCTCACACCCCCTCTTCCCGTGGCTATACAGCACGATGATCACCCCAATGTTCCCTTTAGCTGATGCCACTCTCCCCTCCTTCATTATCAGAAGCCTCATGGCTGCCCTTATCGCCTCAGACCTGTTAGCGAACCCTACCTCTCTTGATACTCTAGTGAACTCCTCAAGGAGGTTCCTCGGCACACTTACTCCGAACCTCACTATCTCCTCCAAGAGTCCACCTTAAAGCCATACACCTAAGTGAATAAAAGCTTAGCCATATGGGTGCGCATGTGCCACCTAGCGTGTATAGGTGTGGGGTCTGTGGGAGGCTTGTCGAAAGCAGGGTGCACTGTGGGTCTAGCTGCGTGCTCCTGCTTGATGGAGGGAGGAGGCTTAGGCTCAGCAAGCTGATGAGCCTGCTGCTGAGGCATAGGCCTGAGCTAGGTGGGCTCAAGGTTGACGCGGAGGGCTTTGTAGAGGTACGTGAGCTGGTGGAGGCAGCTAGGAGGCTGGGACTTAGGTGGGTTAGGGAGGAGCATGTCAAGGCTGTAGCTGAGCTGGACTCTAAGGGGAGGTTTGAGCTGAGGGGCAGCAGGGTGAGAGCTAGATATGGGCACTCGATTCCAGTTGAGGTACGCTACGAGAAGGGGAGTGTGCCTGATGTCTTGTACCATGGGACTACATCTGAGGCTGCAGCTAGGATACTGAGAGAGGGACTGAAGCCTATGGGGAGGAGGATGGTGCACCTGTCGAGCAGCATCGAGGACGCCATCGCTGTCGGTAGGAGGAAGTGTAGGAC
>QMWA01000084.1 GCA_003661385.1 Thermoproteota archaeon
GGCATCGACTACCACTAGGAGCTTCTCATCTCCCCTAACAATGCCAATGCGAGTATCTGCATGAGTCTGCTCTACTTTAATGCTCTGATCAATTTCCACGCTTCCATCATCACAGCCCATGCTATCGTCCTGCCTCTTTGAAATGTAAGTGCTGAGGCTGTAATAGGGCAGTAATCACCAGACCAATAGCAGATACATCACTCACTTACTCCTGGCGATATTAGAGCATAAGCTGACTTAACTTAGGTAGATTTTGAGTAGAGGTTGAGAAAAGCAGTATTCCAGCTCACTTACTGATGAAATTTAAATAACCTCGAGAATGAGCTGAGGCTGCTGACTCTACTGGGTTTCACTCCGATGTGCTGTGAAGAAGGCTCTTGAGCACCTAGCTCTGGATGCCACATGCTTATCGTCCTCATTGTTTACTTTCTGTAGCAGCTCTTCGTACATCCCTAGACCCTATACACTATATGCCTTATGAATATGTCATCAAAGTGAGGTTTATCTTACTGTTCTTAGTGTCTTGGGAATTGTCTACTAGATAGATCTACCTCTTATACGTGAGGAGGCCAAAGCAGCCTTAGAACAAGGAGGTTCTGTCTAATATGCATTCTTTCAAGCCCTGGTTCTTGTGGCTAGCGGCTTGCAGCCCATGGCGAACTCTGTAGCCTTCTTGCAGCTGTGAGCTTGCTGAGATAGCTGATTCAGGTTTAATCCGCCTAGAGTTCAGTGGAGGTTAAGTGGGCCATGGCTGTGGCTTAAGTGTGAGCTGGTATCAGACTATGATGTATCAGGCTGCTTTATAAGCCACACTTACTGAGATGCATAGCTATCGCCTTGGCTTGTGAGCTAACTGCATCCACCAGGCTTTAAATGCGGTAGGTGGGAGATTGGTCTGGGAAGGGTGTTAGGTTTGCGCCTTTAGCAGTGGTGTAGACAACGTTTTAAAAGTGTGTATAGGGGGTATGTGGTGCCTGCTTGAGTTTGAGAGCTGTGCTTCTGGCTGTGGTGCTCTTAGCTTCGCTCTGCCAGGCTTCAGCTTTAGAGAGTGGTGTGAGTGTAACTCTGGAGTTCAGGGGGATCTCTGTTGAGGAAGCTGACAGGTACGCTGCTGTCAGGGTTGATGACCTGGGGTATATGGGTGATCCTGGGAGGCCTAGGCTGCCATGTGGAGTCTACCATGTCCTGCTTCCTCCTGGGGCAGTCAGGGTTGAGGTTGAAGCTCAGCCATCTGATGCTGTTGAGCTCAGGGTGAGTAAGCCTGTTGAGCCAGCTCAGCCTCCAGCCTGCCCTCTCATCGAGTATAGGGCTGCTCAGCTTGACTGGGGAGTCTATGGGTCAAGCTCATTCTACCCTGGGGTGCTCTGTGAGGCTGATGGCATCGGCTTCCTTAGGGGGCTTAGAGTAGCTAGAGTCAGGGTTTACCCAGTGCAGTATGCTCCAGCTGAGGGAAGGATCGTCTTCTACAGGAGGATCAACATCAGGCTTAGGATAGTGGAGTGGGGGAGCCAGGGTAGGGTCTGGCTGACACGGGAGGTAGCTGAGTGGGCTGAGAGCAGGGCTCTGAACTCAGGTGAGCTAAGCGAGTACCTGCCTTATATGGCTCGCAGCCCCTCAGTAGACTACCTGATTGTGACCAGGGAGGTGTTTCAGCCACACCTCCAGCCTCTGGTTGAGCTCAAGCAAGCTCTGGGGCTCTCGGTTGAGGTTGTGACTGTAGAGAGCATCCTGGGAAGCTACCCTGGGAGAGACATACCAGAGAAGATCAGGAGCTGCATTCAAAGCTACTACCAGCAGCATGGAACCAGCTATGTCCTCTTGGTCGGTGGAGTAGACCCTGATGCCATCAACCACCCAGACACCTTAGCCTATGACTGGGAGGTTCCAACTAGGTACATCTACAACCCAGATGAGACAGCTGAGTACACTCACACACCGGACTTCACCCCCTCAGACTACTACTATGCTGGGCTAGATGGCACCTGGGATGGCGACGGCGATGGGGTGTTTGGGGAGTCTGCGCTATACAGTGGCACTGGAGTTGATGAGGCAGACTGGTATCCTGAGGTCTATGTCGGTAGGCTGACGGTATACGAGGTGGAGGAGCTTCAGAGCTACGTCCAGAAGCTCCAGGCCTTTGAAGCTGCCCCAGAGAACCAGCAGTGCTTCCTGCTCCTTGGAGCTATAAGCAACTACTGGAATGAGGACAAGGATGGAGACGGGTACCCAGACTTCTCTCCAGAGCAGCACACCGACGAGGCTGAGCTAAAGGAGGCTATTGCAACAGAAGTCAGCACTATACCCTGCGTGAAGCTCTACGAGGCCTTTGAGAACCTCACTGAAGAGAATGTTGTAGCTGCCATAGAGGGGTACAAGCCTCTGCTGGTGAACTTCGCCGGCCACGGCAGCGTCACATCGATTATGAGGAAGTGGGGGAGCGACGAGGATGGGAACGGGCTCATAGACCAGTATGAGCTGCACACTGCTCCAGCCTTGAGCTTCGACTCAGCTGCTCAGCTGGAGAACCCGCCCTTCATAATGTACGCTGACGCGTGCCTGACAGCTTACATAGACCACCCAGACTACTGGAGCCTTGCTGACGCCCTAGTGGTGAAGTGCAGCACAGGTGGGGCTGTAGCCTACGTAGGTGGAACCAGAGTCACCTGGTATAGGCCTGGGAGCCTCTGGGCTGAACAGGGAGCTAGACTGGAGGTTCTGGGGAGAGTACTTCTGGAATGGGAGGACTAGGCCAGGTGAAGCCCTATACTGGTCTAAGGTAGCCTACATAGAGGGGGGCTCATGCGACCTCAGCAGCGAAATGGACAGGAAAGACCTGCTAGCCTACGTGCTGATAGGAGATCCAGCTGCAACCTACAGGAGAGGAGCTCCACTCCATGCGAAGTGGACTTTCATGGTCTACCTGGCAGCAGACAACAACCTAGAGGAGCTTGGGATCATAGACATCAACGAGATGGAGGCAATAGGCTCAACCCAAGACGTTAATGTAGTGGTTCAGGTCGATAGAGCCCCAGGATACGACACATCGAATGGAGACTGGACCACAACAAGGAGATACTACATAGTGAAGGACAGCAATGGAACAGACACCCAGATAGTCTCAGCACTCATAGAGGATCTAGGTGAAGTGAACATGGGTGACCCTCAGGCTCTAGCTGACTTCCTGCTCTGGGCTATGCAGGAGTACCCAGCAGACCACTACTGCTTAGTGCTCTGGGGGCATGGTGGAGGCTGGAGGCATAGGAGGCCTACTAGAGACGTGTGCTACGACGACACTGATGTGGACTACCTGAGCACACTTGAACTCGAGCAGGCCTTGGCTCAAGTCTACCAGCAGACCACGGGCAGGGTGGATGTCATAGCCATGGACGCTTGCCTCATGGGGATGATAGAGGTAGGGTACCAGCTGAGCAGCTACATCCAGGTCTTCGTGGCCTCAGAGGAGGAGGTGCCTGGAGACGGGTTCCCATACGACATGATACTTGAGGCGCTAGCAGCGAGCCCTGACATGACACCAGAGCAGCTAGGCCAGGTGATCGTCCAGAAGTACAAGAGCTACTACACAACCACATTCCCATATGAGAACGCCACGATAGCAGCCTTCACTGGAAGCGGCCTCCAGAGCATAGCCTCAGCCCTAAACACCTTCGCACAGTCCCTGATGGAGGCTCTGGAGGCGCACAGGGACAAGATAGCTCAGGCTAGAGACGAGAGCCAGGTGATATGCTTCAGCTACTACAGAGACCTCTACAGCTTCGCTGAGAGAGCTAGAGCTCTGGTCCCAGACAGCTCTGTCAGGAGCGCAGCGCAGCAGCTCATGAATGCCATAAGAAGCGCTAGGCTAGCTGAATACCACGGCACAGGCAGGCCTAAAGCGCAGGGGATCTCAGTCTACTGGCCTCTCGAGGAAGACTACATCCCAGACTACGAGTCGCTGAAGCTCTCAGGAGCCACGAGCTGGGATGAGTTCCTCCAGGCCTTCTACGGCAGGGCAGTGGGGCTAGCTAAGCTGGTGAGCTGGATAATAGAGAACCCCCTGGTCTACCTGATCCTCCCAGACAACCAGGGGAAGCCTGTCGGGGAGCTGCCTCCGATAAACGCCTCAGTAAGCGACTGGACTGCAGCAGGGTACATAGCAGGGATAGCAGCTCATGAAGTCCTCTGCTACGACACATACCCTGATGTCGTAGACCAGAGCACAGGCAGGCTGCTGGCTCCAGAGGGCTATGGGCTCATCCTCCTAGGAGGCCAGATAGTCAGCATACCAGTCTGGTACTATGAGGTGGCTGCAGGTGAGACACCAGTCTACCCAGCTTACAACAGCAGTGGGGTATGGTTCGTCCACAGGGAGACAGGCACTCCGATACCAGGCACATATCTCACGTGGTCTGACCTCAACTCTGGGAAGGACATGTTCATAGTAGAGCTCTTCACAGACTCAGAAGGCAGATACGTCCTCATAGTCTACGGGATAGGCTGGAGAGGCACCTTTGCAGCAGCACTGTACTTCGACAAGCAGATGTGGCCCGACATCCAACACCACTACTATAGCTGGTACATAGTGTCGTGGACAGACAACGGGAATGGCAGAGTAGACGAGCCTGGAGCAGACACCTACACGGTGGTAGCCCACGGCTAGCCACCCCAAATTTTTGAGCTCAGGCTTAGATCTGTCGCCCACGGCTTGAAGACAGCGCCCAGCAGCCTCACTCAGCCGCTGGCACAGTGAGCTAGCGATAGCTATTAAAGTAAGAGCCCTAGGGGCCATTGGTAGTTAAGGGGGTGGTTGCCAAACGCCCCAGCCTACGCTAAGGTTCTGGTTCCCTACTCGATTGCCAACTTCGGTGCCTTGTTCGACATCGCTGGCCTCGCCATAGAAGGGGTTTCAGAGGAGATTTCAGTCAGGTTCCACCCCGGTGAGGAGGGCTTTGAAGTAAGGGTTAGGGGGCTGGCTCCTGCTCCTCGCGCGTGCCAGGAGGCTGCTGGGTTTGGTTCAATGCCGTTTGGAGGTTATAGGTATGTTTTTAAGGGCAGCTCCCCTGTGCTTGAGGGTTTTGGTTGAGGAGGCGTGTAGCGGTTTTTCTGAGCGCTGTAGCTGTCTTGGGCTTGGCTTTGAATGCCGGCAGGCTTCTGCTCCTCTTCAGGCTTGGTGTGTCTGCTAGGACATATGGCGAGTGGGTTGTTGGGTTTAGGGTTCCTGTCAGCGTCTACGTGGTGAATGCTCTTACTGGTGGTGGTAGGAGTGCTAGTGTTAGGCTCCTGCTCATTGGGAAGAACTCTACTCTTGAGCTCTGTGGGTTCAAGGTTGATGGCTCTAGGACTGTGAGCGTGAGGGTTCCTGACGTTGAGAGCGGGAGGTATAGGCTTAGGGTTGAGGCTAGGAGCTTGCTTGCCTGGGATGCTGTCGAGGTCCCTGTCAAGGTCAGGAGGTCTTATAGGATCTTGATCACCGTGGATAAGCCCTGGTACAAGCCTGGCCAGACTATAATGTTCAGAGCTCTTGTCTGGAGGGCTTCTGAGGGCGGTTACAGGCCTGCTTGCAACGCCAGCGTCAGGGTTTCGCTCGTTGGCCCTAGGGGGACTAAGCTCTTTGGGAAGGTTCTGGTGGCAGATGAGTTTGGTGTTGTCTCATGTGAGATCCCCACCTCACCTGAGGTTGAGGAAGGCAGATACCGGGTTGTAGCTGAGGTCGATGGCTGCAAGCAGGAGGTTGTGGTCAATGTGAGGAGGTATGTGCTGCCGAAGTTCAAGGTTGAAGTTAGCCTTGATAGAAGCTGGTATCTGCTTGGTGACGTGATCAAAGGCGTTGTTAACGCCAGCTACTTCTTCGGGAAGCCTGTCTCAAACGCCAGCGTCTACCTGAGGGCTTCAGCCTACCTCGGTGAGTGGAGGTGCTTCTGGCAGTACTCTGGCAAAACCGATGAGAGAGGGCTGATGGAGTTTGAGCTTGATGCACCCAAGTACCTAGTTGGGCTTGAGCCATACCTGAAGAAAGCTCCTCTGCAGCTTAATGTGACCGTGGTGGATCAGGCTGGCCACGCTGAGGAAGCCAGCCTGCCGGTCCTCGTGAGCGACACGCCCTTCATAGTTGGTGTCGTCACCCTCAAGGATAGGTTCCTGCCTGGTGAGCCCTATAAGCTCTACGTCACTGTCAGGCACCCTGATGGCTCTCCTGCTAGCGGAGCTAAGATCCTTGCTGCGCTAGCTGCTGGAGGCAAGGTGTTTCATAAGCTTGAGCTTGAGGCCAGTGAAGCTGGGGTAGCTGAGCTCACCTTCACCCCACCTGATGTAAAGGAGGTTGAGCTCCAGCTTACTGTCTCCAGGGGAGGCTATGCTTCAAGCTGTACCTTCAAGCTCTTCTCTCAGAGGCCTAGGCGTGGCGTCTTGATCAGGGTGTACTCTGATAAGCCAAGGTACAGGGTTGGGGAGGAGATTAAAGTCAAGGTTCTCGTGAAGAGGAGCGGAAACGTCAGTGTGAGGACTGTTTACCTCGATGTCGTGAGCCCACTTGACAGGTCTACGCTTTACACTGGGGCAGCTGAAGCTGAAGGCGGTGTAGCTGAGTTCAGAGTTGTAGCTAGGGAGACCTTCGCTCCCTTCGTAGTCGTGAGAGCGTATGCCATATCACCTGACTTCGGCTTCTACTCTGACTGGGTTAAAGTCGATGTAGAGCCTCCTAGAGAGCTTAAGGTCGAGGTTGAAGCTGATAAAGGCAGCTACCTCCCAGGGGAGGAGGCTAAGCTCAGGATCAGGGTGCATGGGCCAGGTGGAGAAGGCAGGGATGCTGTGGTCTGCTTGTGTGTCGTTGACAGCTCAGTCCTAGCCCTAGAGGAGAGGGCACCGGGCTTCGAGGAGGTGTTCTACACGCTAGCAGAGGAGTACCAGGAGATCCAGTGGGAGATCCATGAGATCGAGGAGGCTAGGATAGAGAGTAGAGCTAGGCACATTAGGGAAGCTGAGCAGCTCCAGAGGAGGGTGAACTCAGTGCTGCTAGCAGGCACGTACCTCAGCTTGCTTTCAGCTCCACCAGCTATCCTAGCTATAGGAGCTTACCTCTGGGCTAAAGGCAGAAGGCTTGGGAAAGGGCTTGTAGCCATAGGTGTAATGGCAACTCTGTATGCCACGTTCTTCATATACATGCCACTCCTCTACATGCTCACCTCACCTCCCATGTGGGGCGAGGGGGTGGCTCCAAGGCCTCTTGCACCTAAGGGCATAGCTCCTGCAGCTGTCCCTGAGCCTGCGCTCTCTCCCACCGCAACCTTCACTGCAGCTGAGCGTGGAGAGGAGTTTAAGGAGGTGGCTGAGGGAGAGAGGCCTGAAGCCATGGCTTTGAGGTGGTTCTTCCCTGAGACCTTGTACTGGTGTCCTGAGCTCCCTGTCTCAGCTCACACTGAGGTGAACTTGAGGCTCGCCCACTCCATTACCACATGGAGTGTTAAGGCTATAGCTAGCACGA
>QMWA01000085.1 GCA_003661385.1 Thermoproteota archaeon
CGGGACAGAAAAGCCTATAGCCAAGCTCCTAGACAGAACATACACCATAAGGTCAACACACCCAATAGCAGAGGAATCATACATACCAGAGACAGCAGAGTACAAGGCCACATACACAGGCCAAGGCCCAGCAGTGATCCAGATAAGGCTCTCAACAGCCACAGACTACCCCAGAAGATACAAACTTGACCTAAGCTCAACAGCCCAAGTCACATGGACACCAGAAAACAGGACAATCACCATAGTACTGCAGCTAAACGGCCAGCTAACAGTCCACATACACAAGAGAGGCAGCTAGACTTCAGCTTTCACCAGTGCTCTTGAAGGACACCCCGATTTACCTGTTTGATGAGCCTACAGCTGGCTTGTCTGCTGAAGCTGTCAGAGCTGTTCATGATTTTGTCCAAGAGGAGCTTGTTAAGAAGAGAGGTGCTTTGGTTCTTTATGCTGCCAATAATGTGATTGAGGCGGAGAGGATCTGTAGGCGGGTTTCATACTGGATAGGGAGCGTGTCGTAGCTGATGGAGATGTGAAGTCTCTGCTGGGTGGGATAGGCGCCTTGGAGAGTGTGCAGGTTGAGGTTTTAGGCGATGTGGATGAGACTAGGGTGGCTCAGCTGGCCTGCTGTCGGCTCGCGATGTACTCCAAATGCTTATATACTGAACTTCGGTATATTACCTATGGTGGTAAAGTGAAGGTGAAGACTAGCATCTACGTGAGAAGTGATGTCTGGAGGAAGCTTAAGGAGTATGCTAGGAGAGAGGGCAAGGATGTCAGTGAGGTCTTAGAGGATCTAGCTCAGGATCTGCCTTCTGAGGTTCTTGACGGGATAGGGGAGTTTGCTGGAGAGACCTGCTATGAGCTGGACTTTGAGCCTGTCTCTACAGATGGGGAGGTGAGTACTCTGGTTAGGGAGATGAGGGATGAGAGGGGCTGCAGCCTATCTGGATAGCAGTGTCATCTTGAAGAGATATGTCCGTGAGGCTGGGAGCGAGATGGTTAGAGGACTCTACCTCAAGGCTTACTCAGGAGAAGCTACTATAGCATACAGCATGTGGAACATAGGTGAGGTGCTGGGTGCACTAGATAGAGCTGCTAGGCTAGGTAGGCTTAGCAGCATGCTTTACCGCGTTGTCAGAGGGAGGTTTCTGTCTGAGACCATCAGGATGGCTAAGCTAGGTGTGCTGCTGCTCCTCCCAGTCCGCTCACGTATCCTCATAGAGGCCTGGAGGATCCTGGAGAAACACCACGTATACGAGGCTGATGCTCTTCAGGTTGCGTCAGCTAAGTACGTGGGCGCAGAGAGCTTGCTGACTGGAGACAGGAGGCTAGCTGAAGTAGCTGAAGCTGAGGGCTTAAACGGAGTCTATGTAGGCTAGCAGCTGCCTTACTGCCTGCCAGCCTCCTCCCTGTTTGCTCTGCTGCCTCCTGGTGTCTTGGCTAGTGCCCTGTTTAGTGCGTTGGATAGCTTGCTTGTGTACTCTAGTGTCTCCCTGAGCCCCTTCTCTGTGAAGAACGAGTAGTTCCATGGCTGCCCCTTATAGGCCTAGACTCCAGCAGCAGTAGGTTTATGCCTTCAGAGGTAAATGAGCCTAGTGCCCTCTACAGTGCACCTGGCACATGCCTGGTGGCGAAGAAGAGCGAGGTTGTGTTTGAGTCAGCTGGGTAGCTTTCTTCTCTTAAGAGGACATAGAACCTGGCTGTGTTCCTGAGGTGTCCTGTATTCTCCTGGCTAGGGCCTCCAGCCCGTATACCTCTGCTGCCCTCTCGCTGGCTATGGCTGCTGCACGCCTGTCCCCCTCAGCAACCTCTCCAGCTGCTCCAGCGGTGTCAAATGCAGGCACCCATAGTCAGCTTCCCCGGCTTCAACCGGGTCAAAGCCCTCGCTGAGCTTCCTCTTGCAGACCAGCATGTAGGCTCCTGCTCCAAAGTACTTCCCAGCAGTCTCATCGCTGTAGGAGCCTTCTCCCCTATATGGCGGCTCTCAACAGGACCCCTGGGGCTCTAGTACCCGCCTAAAAGGTTAGCTTGTCCTTCACACCTTGATAGCTGAGGCACCACCGCTAAGCTGTCAGCAAGTGTTTTAAGCCTCTACTGTAAGGGTGGTGTGGCGATGACATAGCTTCACAGACTGAGCTCAGCTATGATGAGTCTTCCCGCTTTGGAGCCCTGCTTGCGATCCAGTGGGCTTCTTGCCGCGTGTCCGCGCTGCCGCAGCCTCATAGGAAGAGCAGGGTGTATGCTGATGAGACTAGTAGGTGCAGTAGGGTGAATGGTGCTACTGTCTTCATGTACTCTCCTGCTGTCACCTTTGCTCCTACTCTCTTGAGCATGCCCATAGCTACGATCGTGGAGGGGGAGCCGAAGGATGTGAGCTTTCCGCCAGTTATCGCACCGAATAGTATGCTCCACGTGAGCGGCTCTATGGCTATGGCTCCGGTCTGAGCTATCCTCTCTGACATCGAGAGCAGCAGCAGGGTTACTGGTATGTTGTCTATGAAGGCTGAGGCTATGGCGCAGACCAGCATGCTGGCTACAGCAGCTAGCCTACCTGCCATCATCAAGGCCTTTGAGGTCGCTGAGGCCAGCAGCCCCATTACACCAGCCTTCTCCATGCCTCCTACTATGATGTAGAATGATGCTAGGAAGAAGACTGAGCTCCAGTCTACGTTCCTGAATATGCTATCTGGGTCCTCTCCGCTCAGAGCTAGCATGAGGACTGCTCCACCGAAGGCTATGAGCTCTAGGCTCAAGCCAACCCTGTCCTTGAACACCAGTAGGAGCATTACGCTTGCGAATATCAGTGTGGCCCTGTAGAATACCCTCCTGTCCTCAACTGCACTCCAGGGGTCTATCTCAACCTCCGCTCCAGCTGCTTTCCTAGGCTTAAACGCCTTAAGTGCTGCAGCTACTGTGAGCAGTGTTAGAGCTAAGACCAGTGGGAGTGTTGTCCTAATGAACTCCTGGAACCCCCATCCTGTCTTGGATGCTATGATGAGGCTTGGGATCGAGCTTATTGGGAAGGCTAAGCCTCCGACATCCACTATGATGGCCTCTGCTAGAAGCCACCTCTTCAAGTCCAGCTTGAGCTGCTCTCCTATAGCTATCGTCAGGGAGCCTACTATTATCATTGCTGTTATGTTCCCTACGAATGCTGTGAGGAGGACTGTCATGAGCATGAATGAGGCCATCATGAGCGTCACCCGCCCTCCTGTAGCCTTAGCTATGCTCAGCCCTATGAACTCGAACAGCCCTGACCTAGCTAGCCCCTCACATAGCATCATGATCCCAACTATGAAGCCCAGGGTCTCCATGTCTATTGCCTCAAGCACCTCCACCCCGCTTTCGACCAGGTGCCTCTCAAAGCTGAAGACAACGACCAGGAAAGCCCCTATCATCGCTGCAACACACCTGTGATAGCGTTCAGTCAGCAGTAAGATCACAACGAGAGCGAATATCAGCAGAAACAAGTCTAGAGTTGGCATCAAGCTCTCAACCTCAAGTGCTCTAGGAGGTGAAGCTTAGATTAAGCTCTAGAATCCTACCCTAGCTCATGCTTTAAACGTTACCCAGCTACAGCCCAAAGTACCCTGTGCGTACACGCACTAAGCTATTTTAAGCCAGGTTCTCGGGGCTTCTTGGTGTAACTTTGGCCCGCCTCCTAGAGCATCAGGGGAAAGAGCTTCTCAAGTCCTGTGGGGTTAAGGTTCCTAGGGGAGCTCCTGCCTCTACTCCAGGTGAAGCGAGGAGGATCGCTGAAGAGCTAGGTAAGCCTGTAGCTGTCAAGGCCCAGGCTCTGGTGACAGGTAGGATGAAGGCTGGAGGAATACTCTTCGCCAACACCCCTGAGGAGGCTGAGGCTGCTGCATCGAAGCTGCTAGGCTCAGAGGTGAGGGGCTTCAGGGTTGAGAAGGTGCTTGTCGAGGAGAAGATCGATGTCCTCAAGGAGTACTACATCTCGATCACGGTAGATGACTCCCACAGGGTCAGAGGGCCTGTCCTCGTCTTCAGCCCAGAGGGGGGCATTGACATAGAGGAGGTTGCTCGAAGGCAGCCTGAGAAGGTCGCTAAGATACCAATCGACCTAGCAGTAGGCTTGAGGCCATACCACGCTAGGAAGGCAGTTAAGCTGACCGGGACGCCAGAGGAGGACGTGAAAGAGCTTTATGGGGTGGCATCGAAGCTCTACGAGGCTTTCAGGAGGTATGACGCCAGGCTGGTCGAGGTGAACCCTCTGGCGAAGTGCAGCAGCGGCCTGGTAGCCTTAGACTGCAGGATGTCGATAGACGACGCCTCAGCGTACAGGCACCCTGAGCTCGGAATAGACTTCGCTAGAGAGATGGATAGGCCACCAACCCGCCTGGAGAAGGCTGCCTGGAGGGTTGAGGAGTCAGACTACAGGGGCGTGTTCTTCTTCATAGAGATGCCCAAGAAGGAAGGGGAGCACTACATCGGCTTCCATGGGATAGGTGGTGGAGGAGCTATGATAGGCTTAGACGCCCTGGTGAGGCATGGGCTCAAGGTGGCGAACTACGCTGACACAAGCGGAAACCCAACAGCCTCCAAGGTCTATAGGTGCGCTAAGATAATCCTCTCGCAGCCTGGGATAGTAGGCTACTTCCTAGCAGGATGCGTCATAGCAAGCCAGGAGCAGTGGCACCACGCCCACGGCCTGGTGAAGGCCTTCAGAGAGCTCCTGAGGGACAAGCCTGGCTTCCCAGTAGTGATAGTGCTTGCAGGGAACAAGGAGGAGGAAGCTCTCAAGATACTTGAGGAGGGCTTGAGAGACCTCCCGATAAGGCTTGAGCTCTATGGCAGAGACTACGTCTATGAGGTAGACTACCTAGCTGAGAGGATGAGGAAGCTAGTAGAGGAGTATGTGGGAGGTGGTGGAGGTGCTTGAGTTCGAGTTCAGAACTGGCCGGGTCAGGATAGACCTGGCGAAGTGCAAGGAGTGCAGCACGCTGGCGTGTGTGAAGGCATGCAGCCTCTACGGCCGTGGGATACTGAGGGTCAAGGGAGGGCTGCCTGCTCTAGCAGTCCCAGAGGACGAGGCTAGGAGGCTTTGCATAGAGTGCCTAGCATGCGAGGTCCAGTGTCACCTCCATGGCAACCATGGTGCAAGCATAGAGCTCCCGATGCCAGAGGGGTGAGTGCCATGCCAATCCTCCTAGATGAGAACACCAGGGTGCTAGTCCAGGGGATAACTGGGAGAGAGGGAAGCAACAGGACGAGGTACATGCTAGAGTACGGCACCAAAGTTGTGGCTGGCGTGACCCCTGGGCGAGGAGGAGAAGAAGTCTGGGGTGTCCCAGTATACGACACTGTAGCTGAAGCCGTGAGGGAGCACGGCAGGATAGACGCCTCGATAACCTTCGTCCCAGGCCCCCTGGTGAAGGATGCTGCACTAGAAGCAATAGAAGAGGGCATAAAGCTCCTGATAATGCCTGTTGAGCGGGTCCCCCTCCACGACACCATGGAGATACTCTACTACGCGAGGAGGAAGGGCACCATGGTCCTAGGCCCTGGGTCCTTCGGCTTGATAAGCCCAGGGAGAGCTGTAGCAGGCTGGATCGGCGGCTCAGTTGAGCTAGCCAACGAGGTGTTCAAGCCTGGGCCAGTTGGAGTGATGTCGAGGAGCGGAGGCCAAACCACAACGATATGCTGGGCCCTAAGCAGGCTCGGCATAGGAGTCAGTACAGCAGTCCACATAGGAAGCGAGCCCCTAGTGGGGTTGAGCTTCCCAGAGCTCCTCAAGCTATACCAGGAGGACCAGGAGACCAAAGTTGTTGTGATGTTCGGTGAGATAGGCACCGTGGCAGAGGAGGAGGCAGCTGAGCTCCTGGAGTCAGGCGGTTTCAAGAAGCCTCTAGTAGCCTACGTGGCTGGGGCAGCAGCGCAGTCTGGAGTCAGGTACTCCCACGCCAGCGCGATAATAGAAGGCGGCAGAGGGACAGCTGAAAGCAAGCTGAGAGCGCTCAAGAAGGCTGGAGCCATAGTAGTAGAGAACCCACGTGACATAGCTCCCACAGTAAAGAAAGTCTTAGAGGAGGTGTCCGCTTGATCAAGCTGCTCAGGAGCATGCTCTTCGTCCCAGGAAACAACATGAGAATGCTGCACAAGGCAGCATCCCTCAAAGCTGACGCAGTGATACTCGACATGGAGGATGCAGTCCCCATGGAAGACAAGGAGACCGCCAGGCTATTCGTCAGAGACATGGTGCCAGAGCTAGCAGAGAAGAGGGCTGGAATATACGTGAGAGTCAACAGCTGGAGCACAGGCCTAACCCAAGAAGACCTAGAGGCAGCAGCTCAGCCTGGCTTAGACGGCATAATGCTCCCCAAGTGCGAGACAAGAGAGGACATAGAGAAGCTGACCAGAGAGCTAGAGAAGCTCGAAGCGAAGAGAAGCCTCAAGAAGACGCCCATAGTAGCCTTAATTGAGACTCCACTTGGAGTAGTAAACGCATACAGCATAGCGTCAGCACCCAGGGTGATAGCAGTAGCATTCGGATCCGTGGACTTCACAAGGGAAATGGGCACAACACCAAGCAAAGAAGGCACGGAAGTCCTCTACCCAAGAGCCCATATAGCTGTAGCAGCGAGAGCAGCTGGAGTAGACCCAATAGACACAGTCTGGACAGACATAATGGACGTAGAGGGGCTGATAAGAGATGCCAAGCTGGCCAGAAAGCTAGGCTACAGCGGAAAGCTCCTAATCCACCCCAACCAGATAGACCCAGTGAACAAGGTGTTCACACCAACCCCAGAGGAAGTAGAGTACGCCAAGCTGATAGTACAGGAGTTCGAGAAGGCCAAAGCAAAGGGAATAGGTGCAATATCGATAAAAGGGAAGATGATAGACACACCCTTCTACAAGCAAGCCCTAAGGACGCTCCAAATACATCAAGCGATAGAGGAGCTAGAAAAGCACAGCACAACCTAGCAGCACGCAGGCGCATATCCACAGACAGCCACAGCGTCAGCTACAGCTAGAGCCAGCTACTGCACCACCTCGATTGCAGTAGCTGTAGCTGGGTTAGGGGCAGGTGAAGCTGGAGTCTACTGGCATACACCTCAAGGGTGAGGAGCCTGGTGCCAAGAGAACAGCAGGAAAGGAGGGGCAGCAGACAACAATATAAAACACACCTCCGCAGGCAGCTAGGTGGCCTAGATGTCGGCTAGAGACATACTCTTAGTTGCGGTAGCTCTGATAGCAGCCTACATACTGTATAAGGTCATCAAGCTGGTGCTCCCAGCTCTAATAATCCTCTTCCTAGCCTACTTAATATACAGGACGTTAAAGAGGTCGCTATAGGCCTGCGAGCCGGTGGCGCAGCTTACAGCAGAAGCCCAGCATACCAGGGCGCCTGTGGCCTCGATACAGTTGTCTATTGCCTATCTTCGGGCTGTGCCCTGTCTCTGGCCAGTGGCAGCTGGCCTAGAGCACCTATCCTGCGC
>QMWA01000086.1 GCA_003661385.1 Thermoproteota archaeon
AGAGATATGAAGGCTGCTGTAGCCACTGCCAGCGCAGCTACTGCAACCAGGCTTATAGCCTCTCTTGCTGCAAGAGACTCTACCCTGGGCTTAACCAACCCTGCAGCCACCATCAGAAGCCCAGCTGCAACCAGGGCTAGAGGCCCATAGTACCCTGGAAGCTGGCTCCATGGAACATACCTGTACACTAAGACCACGAGGCCAGCCCACACCAGCAGCTTACCCAGCCCTGTCGCTGCCTTTCCCATGCTCCTCACCTCTGACACCAACTGCTATCAGGATGAGGCCTAGTATGACCAGTGCAACAGACCCTGGTATAGTAGCTTGGGGGAGGTACTCCTTTAGAAGCCAGTAGACTCCAGCAAACACCATGATCATCCCGAGCAGCAAGCTAACGTTATTCTTCCCCTCGCTTCTAAGCTCCCTAGGAGCGCCTCCCGTAGCCTGTGGTGTAGGAGGCCTTCTTCCCCTAGCGTATATGGCTACTACTAGCAGGGTCACTATCATGGCACTTACTCCATGGTGGATCCATGCTAGCGCTATCACGAGCACCGATACCACGGCACTGCTCAGGTGCCTCTCTATAGCCTGCCCTAAGTCAGCTAACATGTCTATCACACCCAACTCCAGCACCCCGCCAGTGGATGGGCTTGAGCTCATAGAAAAGCTCACTTGAAGACAGCTTTATGACGAGTGAAGTCTTCACTCTATAGGCCTGCATGGGCTGCCAGCTGCCGCTAGCACCTAGCCCAGGAGCAGAGTAGCTTGGTCTAGCAGCTGCAAGACCAGCCTAGATGCCACTACGCTGACTGCAGCTGAGACGAAAGCCCTGCTGTAGTCCACTTGAAGAGACTCCTTCACCGCCACGAGCAGCAGGGCAAAGAACCAGATGAAGACTAGCTTAGGCCATATGTACTCCAGTGCTAGCGCAGCTAGCTCAGGTCTCGTGGAGGCTGACAGCACATGCCTCCTGATGATGGGGTAGGCTGCTTGCGCAGCTAGAGGCTGGAGCACAGCTGGGTAGACGGGCACAAGCCTGCCTGCCTTAAGCCTGTAGAGCCCCTTGGCTGCTGCAAGCGTGAATAGGAGAGGCAGCACGCAGTTCAGCGCAAGTGAAGCTGGCTTGCAGCCTGAAGCCCAGGCCAAGAGCGCAGCTGCAGAGCCCACTGCAGCTGAAGCTGCCATGTGGAGATAGCTGCCGAGAGAAGCCTGCCTAGCAAGCTGATCAATCCTGATGAGCGAGAGAAGGGCGTCTCTCCCAGCTGCAGCCCTCGGCCTCCCCCCATAGACCATCTGGTACGCCTTCAAGCCGAGCTCTGTGGGAACATACCTACTAGACTCAACTCTATACAGCCTCCTCATCTTCTCCAGGTGGTAGTTTAGGGTGCCAGTGGTGAGCTCAAGCTTCTTGAGGATCACGGTGTAAGATGGCTTCTCCTCAATGAGCATCCTGAGTATACGCCTCCTAACCCTGTGGGAGAGGGCCTGCAGGACGTAGTCAAGCTCCTCCTCGCTCATCTGCAAGCACTACACCTCTAGCCTAGCCACCCGGGATGCAGCCTGGAGAGCCAGCTTAAGCCTCCTGACAGCCTCTCTCACACGCCTAGGGTCGAAGTCCCTCTCCTCGACGAGGAAGCTGAGGAGCCCGTCTTCATCTAGCTCACCGAGCTCAACAGAGTACCTGTCTGTCACAGGGGGGTGGAGGTAGAACTCCCTGACCTCCACCCAGCTCTCATCGATCTCCAGCTTCTCTGCTTCAGCAGCCTTCTCCAAGCTCCCGTACCTGGATATCAGCTTGTAGGCCTTCTTAGGCCCGATCCCATAGACCCCTTGGTTGTAGTCTGTCCCAGCAAGTATCGCCACCTCGATGAGCTGCCTCCTGCTCAGCTTGAGGCGGCTGAGGACAGCATCGAGCTCGACAAGCTCAGGGATGAGCCTATAGGACACAGGCCTCTTCCTAAGGAACTTCCTACCAGTTATAGTCAGGTTCCTGACAAGCCTAGGAGCGCCAAAGAGGATGGAGTCGTAGTCCTGTGATGCAGCAGCCCACACGTCCCCGCTGGCAGCCATGTAGGCTGACTGAGCCTCACCCTCTGATGGGGCCTGAACCCACGGAACCCCCATCAGGGTCAGGAGCACCTTAGCGTCCTCAGCCATCTCCCTGCTGAGCCTAGAGGATGCTACAGCCTTAGCCCAAGCCCTCCTCAAGTCTCCCTCCTCGACTGCCTTAGCCCACTCAGCCATAGCCCTCTCGCGTACAGCCTTCCTCTCCTCAAGCTCCCTAGCCTTAAACCTCGGTGGAGGCCCATCAAACACGTAGACTGGGGTGACTCCAGCTTCAAGCAGCCTGATAGTCCTGTAGAGGAGCCCATTCAGGTGGCTAGTGACCCTCCCCCTCCTATCCCTCAGGGGAGTGCCGTACTCAGTCCTAATAAGCGCTAGGAACTGGTACATCGCGTTATAAGCGTCCACTGCAACAGCTTTGCCAGCAAGCTTCCTCAGAGATATCCTCACTCTAGGGATCAGAGGAGAGATCTGAGCACCCAACTAGATCACCCAGCTTACTCAAGTACCTTACCTCGACCTTCTCGTCAGCCCACTCAAGCTCAACTCCAGCCCTCCTCATCCTCCTAAGCGCATTCGGGTAGGGGTCTATGCTCTCATCCTCCAAGTCTAGGATGAGCTCATGGCCTAGCTCCCCAAGCCTCCTGAACACCTCCCTCCTATCCTCCCCCCAGGTGACGCGAGGATCTAGGACTGCAGCAGGATAAACCCTCACACCAAGGCTGAGCAGCCTCTCAATGGCCTTGAATGGGAGCTCGAAGGCCCAGCCTGCTGCCCCCGTCTTCCAGCTGAAGCCTTCTGGGGTGCCTGCCTTGATGGAGACCCTCACCACCAGCTTCCTGAAGCAAGCCAGGTCCTCAGCCAGCTCAGGCCTGAACCCGAGGAGGATTCCATTGGTCTCGAGGATGAACAGGTCAAGCTCCCTGCTCTCGTCAGCTAGCTCAATGAGCTTAGTGAGGTGCCTCCAGCACAAGGTAGGCTCTCCACCGGAAAGCCTAGCTCTCCTGACCCCAGACCTGGCAGCAAGCCTCTCTATGACGCGGAAGGCGCTCTCAGGAGAGTGGTACCCACCATACCTCTCAGGCTGATCCCTACATGGGTGGCTCCAGCAGAAGAAGCACCTCAGGTTGCAGCCACACACATACCCAGTTGAGATCCCCTGGTAGACCCCAACCACGTGGAAGCCAGTATACTTCCTCTCAACGACGCCTCCTCTAGCCCTGCAGACAGCCTTCTCAGCAGCCTTGCTGAGCTCAATGGGGTCAAACACCAAGGGGGTCACCTGAGACACAGGGCGCTGCAGCTGCAAACACCTCTACTCCCGCAGAGGCGACCCACATGCTGGACAGTAAGCGTCAAGCACTCCCACTAGAGCTCCACACGTCCTGCACTCCACCCTCACGCTAGCCCCACACATCGGGCAGTACCTGTGCTCTCCTATCCTCCCCTTCCCACAGAACGGGCACACACCCTTCATGTACCTCGAGTAAGCTACCCTCTCCGGTGTGTAGTAGCTACGCCTAAGGTACCAGAGCCCTCCTCCTGCTGCAGCTGCTCCAGCGAACGCTGCAGCGACCTCTGGCAGGCAGTCTAGGATGAACTTGCCTACGCTCCAGATGAGCATGAGCAGCCCATACCCGAGGGCTACGCTGCCAAACGTCCTAGCAAACCCCCTCAGCCTGGGGGCTAGCAGGATGGCAGCTAGAGCTATGGAGAACGAGACGCCATAGTACAGCACTCTGCTCCAAACCCACCTCTCCTCTGCTGTCATCCCCCTAAGGGCCCTAACCTCAGCTAGATGCAGGGCCTCAACAGTCCCTAGGAAGAGCAAGCCAACCATAGCTGCAGCAAGTATCTTCTCAGCTCTAGTAAGCTCCCTCTCCTCAACCTCCTGGCTCATCACACCTCAACCTCCTGCCACTTGACTCAAGCAGCAGGCTAATAAGCCTTCAGAGAGCACCTTTAAGCACACACCTCACAGAGTAGCTGGTGGTCTCTTGAAGCTCAGGGAGCTGCTCGACCTCATTGGAGCTGGGAGTGAGCGTGATGTGAGGGTTTACCTGGCGGGGAGGGTGCTCCTGCTAGCAGCATCTGAGGAGGAGCTCAGGGACACGCTGAGAGCTTTCACCCTACCACCCTGGGTTCCAGCTGAGAGCCTCAGCAGAGCAAGGCTTTCTCCGGCTGTCTCCTTTAAAGCTGAAGGCCGTGCTGGGACAGCTGTGCTCTCTGACCTGAGGAGCATGGACGAGGCCCTCAAGCTCGCGAACAAGCTGGTGTCGAGGCTCCTAGACGACATGCCTCTTGGAGTCGAGAGGGTGGATGTGATAGCCTCCTTCTCAGCTAGCGAAGACGGCGGCGTCGCTTCATCCTACGCTGTGGTCGTGAAGTTCGCCAGCGAGCTGAGGGAGAAGGTCTCAAGGGTGCTCTCTGAGCTAGTAGGGCCTTGCGATAGCTAGCCCATGCTTGCTCCATATGACCCTAGCTCTAACCCTAGCTCCAAGCGGGAGCTCACCTGCATCAACCACAGTGACTGCCCTGCCCTTGCACACCCCTATCTTCTCTCCCTTAAGCCACCCTGGAGCCTCAAGCTCGACTTCTATCTTGGACCCGACCCTGAGGTCCTTTACGATCTGCGGGTGGGGGTGTATGTTGAAGTCCTCTCTCCTGAGGACCAGCTTTACGCCATACTTCCTCTCCCACTCCCTGAGCTTGCTGTAGAATGCCTGCCAGCTCATGGGCTTGACCCCCTTAGGCTTCCTGCCACGCGGGTGCTCGAGGTACTTCTGGACCCCAAGTGGAGGCCACCTCTTGCCTGCTCCGACCTCGAGCGCGAACTCTATTATCCTGGGGATCTCGCTGTCGTTCAGCTTCGGAACCCAGACAGGGGCTATCAGCAGGTCTATGCTGCTGTCAGCTATGACCTCAGCCATGTACTTGACCCTCTCGACGCTGTACCCCGGGGTTCCTGAGATCTCCCTTGCGAGCTCAGGGTCGAGGGCGTCTATCGAGAGGTTTATCCTGGATAGCCCAGCTGCCTCCAGGTCGTCTACTAGCCTCTCAGTCAGCAGGTGCCCGTGAGTCTGGATCGACGTGACCTTCACCTCCCTCATTGAGGATGCTTCCTCCACCAGGTCTGGGAGCCATGGGTAGGTGAGTGGGTCCCCTACCGTGTCTATGTGCACCTCGATCTGCCTGCAGCCCTTGGCTTTGACAGCCCACTCAAGCCACTCAAGCATCAAGTCGAGCCTCACAATGGCCTCTGTAAGCCTGCTTCTGCTCTTTGGGCCAGCATCCGTGGCGCAGAACACGCAGGAGAGAGGGCAGATGGTTGTGGGCCTGACCTGCAGTATGTTCGTGCCCCTGTCTATCACCCCATAGTGTATGCAGCCCACTAGCGGGAGGTCAAAGTCCCTCCCAATTACTATGGTCTTCAACCAGACACCATGTGGCAGTGCTCTAGGGGAATTTAGCTGTTGGCTCTCTGCTCCACCTCTCGACCAGGGGGCCGAGCATGATGTAGAGCATGCAGGCTGAGACCCCGCATCTGGCAAGCATGCTCGGCAGCTCTGCTCTAGAGACCTTGAACAGGAGGATGCTGCTCAGGAAGCTCACCGACCCAATGCTCCAGACTACTCTGCCTCTCCTACTGCCCTTGAGCGACGGGTACCTTATGTTGCTGACCATCAGTGCAGCCAAAGCAGCTGGTAGGAGGGCTACCACAGCATGAGGCAGCGTCACCCCGCTGACTGAGAGCAAAGCCAGGAGAGCTCCGACAGGCGGCGTCGGGAGCCCCTGGAAGTATGGGAGTGGTGGAGTCAGGTTGAACCTGGCTAGCCTGAACAAGCCTCCCAGAACCAGGGGGGTGCAGAGAGCGTAGTGTGCTCCAGCGCTCCTGTAGCTCACGTAGTACATGAGGGATGGCGCTATCACGAAGGAAACCATGTCGGAGAGGGAGTCTACTTCAGCTCCAAGCCTGGTTACCCTCCTCATTCTCCTAGCTAGCATGCCATCTGCCCCATCTAGCAGGAGTGCTAGGAGGACTGTCAGGCAAGCGTGGTGCAGCCTGCCTACAGCGGTGTATGCTGCTGAGAGGAACCCGCATACACCATTGCCTAAGCTGAACACGGTTGGAAGCGTGATCTTGGCCTCCTGGCTACCAGCTTGCGACAACTGTCTCACCAGCCCTGACCCTACTGCCCTCCTTGATGTGGAAGTTAAAGTCGAGGTCAGCTGGCAGATACAGGTTTACTCTGGATCCAAGCTTTATCATCCCTATCCTGGAGCCAGCCTCAACTCTGTCTCCGCTCTCAACGTAGCACCTTATCCTCCTGGCTATGAGCCCAGCTACGAGCTCGACGTAGCACTTGAACTCTCCCTCTATCTCTATCAGGCACCTGGCGTTTCTCCTGGACTTCTCTGTGAAAGCAGGGGAATGCCCTCCCTTAAACCACCTCACGCTCCTCACGACACCGGAGATGGGGGCTCTGTTCACGTGGACATCCCTGAATGACATGAATATGCTGACAACGTGGTGCTCACCTCCCCCAAGAGGCCCCTGCCTCTCTCTCCTCAGCTTCACGACCTTGCCGTCTGCTGGGGCCAGCACCACCCTCTCAGCGTCAGGAGGAGCCCTCTCTGGGTCTCTGTGGAAGTACAGGTACATGCATAGCAGCGCTAAGCCTGCTGCAGCAGGTGCAAGCAAGGTAACCCCCTCCACATGGGGTAGATTAAAACGAAGAAGCTAGCCCCTGCCTGAGGTGCCTGCATGGCTGTGAAGACTGCTGAGGAATACGTTGAGAGCGTCAGAAGGCTGAAGCCTAGGGTTTATGTCGCAGGGGAGCTTGTATCAGACCTCGTATCCCACCCAAACACGAGAGCTGTCGTCAACGCGATAGCCAAGACATACGAGCTAGCCTGCACCCGAGAGTACAGGCAGGTGATGACTACAGTCTCACCCATATCAGGAGAGAGGGTGAGCAGGCTAAACCACGTGTGCACTAGCCCCCTTGACCTGGAGATGAGGGCTCAGCTAGCTGAGCTCACAAGCAGGAAGACAGGGACATGCAACTACAGGTGTGTGGGCTGCGACGCCATGAACGCCTTAGCTCATGTGACGAAGCTCGTCGACGCAGAGAAGGGCACAAGCTACAGCAGCAGGCTCATGGAGTTCATCAAGCTGCTGCAGAAGGAGGACTTAGCCTGCAGCGGAGCCCTGACAGACCCTAAGGGAGACAGGAGGAAGAGGCCAGCTGAGCAAGAAGACCCAGACATGTACCTGAGGGTAGTCGAGAGGAGGAGCGACGGGATAGTTGTGAGAGGCGCCAAAATGCACCAGAGTGGCGCTGTAGCAGCTCACTGGACGAT